>JAYSWK010000302.1:0-11077 GCA_043718085.1 Rhodobacterales bacterium | reverse complement strand
GGGCGTGGCCCCTTCGGCACTGCTGGCCGAGACGCCCGCCGATACTTTGGTGATTGCCGAAGCCATCGACGACATCGTGTCGCTGGATCCGGCCGAGGCCTATGAATTTTCGGGCCTCGATCTGAACAACAACACCTATGACGGTTTGGTCGAGATCAACCCGACCACGTTGCAGATGGAGCCGGGGCTGGCCGAAAGCTGGTCGGTGGCCGATGACGGGCTGACCTACACGTTCAAGATGAAGGCGGGGATCACATTCTCGTCCGGCAATCCGGTGACGGCGGAAGCGGCGGCCTGGTCGCTGCAGCGGGCGATCAAGCTGAACAAGACCCCGTCCTTCATTCTGGCGCAGTTCGGCTGGACGGCCGAGAATGTGGACAGCATGATCATGGGGGCGGGCGACACGTTGACCATGAAGGTGGACAAGCCCTATGCACCGACGTTCCTGTACAACTGCCTGACCGCGGGGGTTGCCTCGATCCTGGATGCCGAAGTGGTCAAGACCCATGATGTGGACGGCGACATGGGCAATGTCTGGCTGAACACCAATTCGGCCGGCACCGGGGCCTATGTGCTGAAAAGCTTCAAGCCGAATGAGGGTTATGTGCTGGACATGCGTCCGGGCTACTGGCGCGGCGATGCCAAGATGGCGCATATCTTCATGATGCATGTGCCCGAAGCTGCGACCGAGCGGTTGCAACTGGAAAAGGGCGACATCGACATCGCGCGCACCCTGACCCCGGTGGAATTGCAGGGCATGGCGGGCAATGCCGATGTGACCATCCAGCAGGACGTGGGGGGGCAGGTTTACTATCTGGCCTTCAACCAGAAGAACGAGCAATACAAGAACCCCAAGTTCCTGGATGCGATGCGCTGGGCCGTGGATTATCAGGGCATGGCCGATACGATCATGAAGGGCACGGTGGTGGTGCACCAGAACTTCCTGCCCTCGGGTTATCTGGGGGCGATCGACGAGAACCCCTACAGTCTGGATGTGGAAAAGGCCAAGGCCTTGGTGGCGGAATCGGGGATCAAGGATCCGCATGTCAAATTGTCGGTGCGCAACAGTGCCGACCGGATGGATGTGGCGCAGTCGATCCAGAACACCTTTGGCCAGGTCGGCATCACGGTCGATCTGGATGTGGGCGAGGGGGCGGACCAGTTGAAAGCCTACCGCGCCCGTCTGCATGATGCGACCTTGCAGACCTGGGGGCCGGATTACCCCGATCCGAACACCAACTCGTCGACCTTTGCCGAAAACCCGGACAACAGCGACGAGGCCAACAACACGGGCTATCTGGCCTGGCGCAACGCCTATGATCCAGGCGAGATGACGGCCGAAAGCCGTGCGGCGGTGTTGGAAAAGGACCCGGCCAAGCGGATCGAGATGTATGCCGATCTGCAAAAGAAGATCCGCGAAACCTCGGCCTTCATCGTGATGTTCCAGCAGGCGCGCAACACGGCCCTGCGCAGCAATGTGAAGGATTTCTACACTGGTGGTGCCGTGGACGCGGCGGCCTACTGGCTTTTGACCAAGTAAGGCATCGGCGCGCCCCGGCCAAAGGGGCGCGCCAATTCCCATGGCAAGCATCGACCTGAAAGACGCAGCGCCCTCGCGCCTTGGCCGCCTTATGCGCCAGACGCTGCGCACGCTGTTTACCCTGGCCATCACCTTTCTGGGTCTGCTGGCCGTGACGTTCATCATCGCCCGGATCGTGCCCACTGATCCGGTCCTGTCGATCCTGGGCGAACGCGCCACCCAGGCGCAGATCGACGAGACGCGCGCGGCGCTGGGTCTGGACCGGCCGATCCTGGAACAATTCGGCATCTATGTCTGGGACGCGCTGCATGGCGATCTGGGCACTTCGATCCGCTCCAAGCGCCCGGTCCTTTCCGAAATTGCGCATTACTTTCCCGCCACGCTGGAACTGGCCACCCTGGCCACGATCATCGGCACCTTGATCGGCGTGCCGGCGGGGGTGCTGGCGGCGACCAAGCCCGGTTCGATCCTGGATCAGCTGGTGCGGCTTGTCGGGCTGATGGGCTATTCCATGCCGGTCTTCTGGCTGGGGCTGATGGGGCTTTTGATCTTTTACGGCCAGTTGGAATGGGTCGGCGGGCCGGGGCGGCTGGATGCGATGTATGACATGATGCTGGACGCCACGGTCGTGCCCTATACCGGCATGATCCTGATCGACACGGCGCTGAACGGCCAGTGGGACATGTTTGGCAATGCGATGTCGCATATCATCCTGCCAGCGTCCCTGCTGGGCTATCTGAGCATGGCCTATATCAGCCGGATGACCCGCAGCTTCATGATGAACGAACTGGGTCAGGAATATATCACCACGGCCCGGGTCAAGGGCATGCCAGAGCGGCGGGTGATCTGGGTCCATGCCCTGAAAAACGTCATGGTGCCGCTGATCACCGTGGTAGCCCTGTCCTATTCCTTCCTGCTGGAGGGCGCGGTGCTGACCGAAACCATTTTCGCCTGGCCCGGCCTTGGGCGCTATATCACCGATGCCCTGCTGGTGGCCGACATGCCGGCGGTTCTGGGCGGCACGGTGGTGGTGGGTGCGGTCTATATCGGGATCAACATGTTCTCTGACCTTTTGTACCGCCTTGTCGATCCGAGGGCGAAATAATGGTCCAGCCCAAGAACATGAACCCCAATGAGGGCGGAACGACCCTGACGGAATGGCTGCGCGATCCCAACCCCGCCTCGCGCCTGCAATCGCGCATGGCGCAAAGCTACCTCAGTTGGCTGCGCTTTCGCCGCAACGGGCTGGCCATGGTCGGTCTGGGCATCACGCTGGCCCTGCTGCTGATGGCGATCTTTGCACCCATGCTGGCGCCTTATGATCCGATCACCCAGACCCTGGCCGAGCGTCTGCAACCCCCGGGCACGGCGGGCCATTGGCTGGGCACCGATGATTTCGGCCGCGATATCTGGACACGCATCCTGTTTGGCAGCCGGATCACCCTTTACATCGTGCTTCTGGTCATCTTGACCGCCCCGGTCGTGGGCCTGATCATTGGCACGGTTGCGGGCTATTTCGGCGGCTGGGTGGACGAAGTCCTGATGCGCATCACCGATATCTTCCTGGCCTTCCCCAAGCTGATCCTGGCGCTGGCTTTGGTGGCCGTCCTTGGCCCCGGCATGGTCAACGCCGTGCTGGCCATCGCCATCACCTCATGGCCGCCCTATGCCCGCGTCGCCCGGGCCGAGACGCTGACGGTGCGCAATTCCGACTATATCGCGGCGGTCAAGTTGCAAGGCGCGGGGTCGATACGGGTGATCTGGGGCCATGTCATGCCAATGTGCCTGCCCTCGGTCATCATCCGGGTGACGCTGGACATGGCGGGCGTGATCCTGACGGCGGCGGGGCTTGGCTTTCTGGGACTGGGCGTGCAGCCGCCGATGCCGGAATGGGGGCTGATGATTTCGGCGGGGCGCAAGTTTCTGTTCGAACAATGGTGGGTCGCCACGATGCCGGGACTGGCCATTTTCATCGTCTCGCTGGGGTTCAACCTTTTGGGCGACGGGTTGCGCGATGTTCTGGACCCAAGGGGGGCGGGCAAGTGAGCCTTCTGTCGGTCAAGAACCTGCGGGTGACCTTTCACACCGAGGCCGGTCCGGTCGAGGCGGTGCGCGGCGTGTCGTTCGAACTTGGCCGCGAACGGCTGGGCATTGTGGGCGAAAGCGGCTCGGGCAAGACGATCACCGGGCGGTCGGTGCTGCGGCTGATCCGCCCGCCGGGACGGATCGAGGCCGATGCCATGACCTTTGACGGGCAGGACATCCTGAACGCCACCGAGGCCGAGATGCGCGCCCTGCGGGGACCGCGCATGGCCATGGTGATGCAGGACCCCAAATATTCGCTGAACCCGGTGATGAAGGTGGGGGCGCAACTGATGGAGGGCTTGCGCCAGCGCGACCGGGTGGGGCGGGCCGAGGCCCATGCCAAGGCCGTGGCCGCCATGGAGGCGGTGCAGATCCGCGACCCCGAACGGGTGATGGAGGCCTATCCCCACGAACTTTCGGGCGGCATGGGCCAGCGGGTGATGATCGCCATGATGCTGATCCCCAACCCCGATCTTCTGATCGCCGACGAACCCACGTCGGCGCTGGATGTGACCGTGCAGGCCGAAGTTCTGTCGATCCTGGACGCTTTGGTGCGCGACCGGGGCATGGGGCTGATCTTCATTTCCCACGACCTGCGGCTGGTGGCGCGGTTCTGCGACCGGGTTCTGGTGATGTACAAGGGCCGCGTGGTCGAGGAGGTCGCGGCGCGCGATTTGATGCAGGCCAAGCATCCTTATACCCAAGGGTTGTTGAATTGCCTGCCGCGTATCGGGGGCAGTCGCGGCCCGCTGCCGGGGTTGGACCGCAACGCGGAATGGGCAAGTTGATGGCGCTGATCGAGATCGACAACCTTTCGGTGACGTTCAACGCAAATGGCCGCAAGGTCCGCGCGGTGCAAGAAGTCAGCCTGAAGGTGGACGAGAAAGCCAGCTTCGGTCTGGTCGGCGAAAGCGGTTCGGGCAAATCGACCATCCTGCGCGCCATTTGCGGCCTGGCCCCGGTGACCGGCGGCACGATCCGCATTGCGGGCGAGCCGATCCGCACCCCGCGCGCCCGCGCCTTTGCCGCCCAGGTGCAGATGGTGTTCCAGGACCCCTATGCCAGTCTGCATCCGCGTCACACTATCGACCGCACCCTGTCGGAACCTTTGGCCATCCACGGTATCGGCGACAGCGATGCCCGCGTCATGCAGGCGCTGACGGATGTGGGCCTGCCGACCAGCTTTCGTTTTCGCTATCCCCATCAACTTTCAGGCGGCCAGCGCCAAAGGGTTGCCATCGCCCGCGCCCTGATGCTGAAACCGCAGATCCTGCTGCTGGACGAGCCCACCTCGGCGCTGGACGCCTCGGTTCAGGCCGAGGTCTTGAACCTTTTGTCGCGCCTGCGCGAGGAGCGGGGTCTGACCTTCCTCATGGTCAGCCACGACCTTGCCGTCATCGACCATATGTGCGACCGGGTTCTGGTCATGCAACATGGTCGCGCGGTCGAGGAATTGTCGCGCGAGGCGCTGGCGGGTGCCCAGATGCAGACCGATTATGCCCGCAGCCTGTTCACAGCCTCGGCCGACCGGATGCTGGACGGTCGCCCCGCCGTCCTTCGTGCTGATGCAATTGATCCACAACGCCACAATTCTGCTATTGATCGGGAAGCCCCATCGGTGCCGTAACTGCCCCGCTTCATGCCAGCCAAGGATATGCCATGCTGCCCACATTCGACGGCCATAACGACCTGCTTTTGCGCCTGTACAACGCCCCGGACAAGCGCGAGGCGATCTGGCTGACGGGCGAGGGCCGCGGCCATCTGGACCTGCCGCGCATGAAGAGGGGCGGGTTTGCCGGTGGGTTTTTCGCGGTCTACATCCCCTCGCCGCATGACGACGACGGGATCGACTACAGCCAGCTGATGGACAAGCCGCCGTTCAGTTTGCCGCTGCCCGCGCTGATCGATGACCGCACGGCGCTGCCGGTGGCCATGGCCATGGCCGGGCACATGCTGTGGATGGAACGCGTCTCGGGCGGGCAGTTCAAGCTGGTGCGCACGGTGGCCGAGATCCGCGCCTGCCTGCAAAAGGGCGTCGTGGCGGGCATCCTGCATATGGAAGGGGCCGAGGCGATTGGCGCGGATCTGGACGCCTTGCACGCCTTTCACGCCATGGGCCTGCGCTCCATCGGGCCGGTCTGGTCGCGGCCGACGATTTTTGGCAACGGCGTGCCGTTCGCCTTTCCCTCGGGGCCGGATACGGGGGATGGTCTGACCGAGGCGGGCAAACGGCTGATCCGCGAATGCAACGCGCTGAAGATCATGGTGGATCTGAGCCATATGAACGAAAAGGGCTTTGACGATGTGGCGCGCCTAAGCGATGCGCCCCTGGTCGCCACCCATTCCAATGCCCATGCCGTCACCCCGTCCAGCCGCAATCTGACGGACCGGCAACTGGCGGTGATCAAGGATTCGGGCGGCATGGTCGGGCTGAACTTTGCCACCTCTTTCCTGCGCCGCGATGGCAAACAGTCGGCGGAAATGGGATGGGAGGATGTCTTGGCACATCTGGACCATCTGATCACCCATCTGGGCGAGGATCACGTGGGGCTGGGGTCGGATTTCGACGGGGCGACCGTGCCGCAGGGCATTGGCGATGTCGCGGGCCTGCCGGCTTTGCATCAGGCAATGATGGACCACGGCTATGGGGCCAAGGTGATGCGCAAGCTGACCCATGAGAATTGGTTGCGCCTGTTGGAGCGCACCTGGGGCGCGTGATCCAGCGAAGAGTGAGGTTTGCCTAGAGCGTGTCTGGCTTTGATGGAAACACTCTTATCGAAAAACGCGTTCGAGCCTTGGCGAGAGGCAGCGATTTTCGATTCAATCGAAACCAGACACGCTTTGGATCAAGACCCTCACGCGCCGCATCGGCGACCTGCCCACGCCAACTGCACCCAGAGGACCGTCTGATCGGGGCTCCTGTGGAGCCCTGATCGGTCCGATTGCAGGAGCCAAATGGCGACGGCAAGAGGGGCCGGGTCTTGGACCGAAGGGTGAAAAGGGGACGCGCCCGCCCGGGGGGCGGTCGGGCGCGCCCCCGATAGGCTTTGGCCTATCGGGGGAAGGGATAAAGGACCTGTGTCCAACGCCGGACAAGTTCCAACGGTGGCGGGACATGCGGCCTTTCGCCAAGGCTCGAACGGTTAATCCGATATGCGTAGTTCCGCAAAATCGCATCCCGCTGTGCGGCTTGAGTGACGCCGGGGAAACCAGCCCTTGAACCGACGTTTCCGGCAGCTTTTGCGACGTTTTGCGCTTGCCAGCCACCGGAAGGCCGGGCTAGCCTGCCGCTTGTAAGATCGGGAGAATCCAGCCCTCCGTTGCGGATGGGCTGGTGCCGAAGGAGCAACCGCCCTGGTAAACTCTCAGGCCAAAGGGACCGTTCTGACCACGAAACTCTGGAGAGTGGCGCGCAAGGCGCCCGCCGAAGGGATAACGATCTCAGGCGCCTCGGGTCGGGGCAAGGACAGAGGGGGCAGATATGGTGCGCGGTGGCGCATCCAACTGCTGGAGGGTGCAATTTGAGCGAAAACTTGAACCGGCTGGGCCTGCACGCGCTGCATGTCGCCCTGGGCGGAAAAATGGTGCCCTTTGCGGGCTATGAGATGCCGGTGCAATATCCGGCCGGGGTGCTGAAGGAACATCTGCAAACCCGCTCGGCGGCGGGCCTTTTCGATGTCAGCCACATGGGGCAGGTGATCTTGCAGCCCAAGGGCACGATGGCCGAAACGGCGCTGGCGTTGGAGGCCCTGATGCCGGTCGATGTGCTGGGCCTGTCCGAGGGGCGGCAACGCTATGGCCTGTTCACCAATGACGCGGGCGGCATTCTGGATGACCTGATGTTCGCCAATCGGGGGGACCATTTCCTTGTCGTGGTCAACGCTGCCTGCAAGGTGGCCGATATCGCCCATATGGTGGCGCATCTGTCGGCTGTCTGCACGGTGGTCCCGGTCACGGATCGCGGCCTTTTGGCCCTGCAGGGCCCCGCGGCCGAGGCGGCGCTGGCGCGGCTGGTGCCGGGGGTGGCCGCGATGCGGTTCATGGATGTGGCGGTGCTGGATTGGGCAGGGGCCGCGCTGTGGGTCTCACGCTCGGGCTATACCGGCGAGGACGGCTATGAAATCTCGGTGCCCGACGCGCGGTTGCAGGACTTTGCCGAGGCGCTGTTGCAGCAACCCGAGGTCATGCCCATCGGCCTTGGCGCCCGCGACAGCCTGCGGCTGGAGGCGGGGCTGTGCCTGTACGGCCATGACATCGACACCACGACAAGCCCGGTCGAAGCGGGGCTGAGCTGGGCCATCCAGAAGGCCCGGCGCGCCGGTGGTGCCAGGGCGGGCGGATTTCCGGGGGCTGCACGCATCCTGCGCGAACTGGCCGAGGGACCGGCCCGCCAGCGCGTCGGCCTGCGCCCCGAAGGCCGCGCGCCGATGCGCGAGGGCACGCCCCTGTTCGCGGGCGATGCCCCGGTCGGGGCCATCACATCGGGCGGCTACGGCCCCTCGGTCGGCGCGCCCATTGCCATGGGCTATGTCGCCTCGGATGCCCCGACAGGGACGCTGGTGGCCGAATTGCGCGGCAAGATGCTACCCGTGGCCCTGTCGTCCATGCCGTTCCACCCCACAACCTACAAACGCTGAGGATTTGCGATGAAATATACCAAAGATCATGAATGGCTGCGTGTTGAAGGCGATCTGGTCGTCGTCGGCATCACCGAACACGCGGCCACGGCGCTGGGCGATGTGGTTTTCGTCGAATTGCCCGAGATCGAGACGGTCGTGGCCGAAGGCGATGAGGTGGCGGTGATCGAAAGCGTCAAGGCGGCGTCGGACATTCTGGCGCCAACGGCGGGCGAGATCGTGGCCGTGAACGCGCTTCTGGTCGACAATCCGGGTCTGGTGAACGAGGACCCTTTGGGGGCGGCCTGGTTTTTCAAGCTGAAGCTCGACGATCTGTCGGTCCTGGACGATTTCATGGACGAGGACGAATACAACGACCTGATCGCTTGAAACCCGCGCCAATTTTCTTGGAAGAAAATTGCAAATTCCTTCGAAGGAATTTGGCTGTGCAGCCCTATGCGAGGACGCCATGAGTTTTACCCCCATCGACTACAACCCCTATGACTTTGCCAACCGCCGCCACATCGGCCCCTCGCCCGCCGAAATGGACGAGATGCTGGCAGCGGTGGGTGTGCGGACCCTGGAAGATCTCATCGCCGAAACCGTGCCAAAGTCGATCCGCCAAAAGGTGCCTTTGGGCTGGGCCCCCCTGTCAGAAGCGGACCTTCTGCTGCGGATGCGGGCGGTGGCCGGGCGCAACAAGGTCATGGTCAGCCTGATTGGCCAGGGCTATTACGGCACCGTCACGCCGCCGGCCATCCAGCGCAACATCCTGGAAAATCCCGCCTGGTACACGGCCTATACCCCTTATCAGCCCGAGATTGCCCAGGGCCGGCTGGAGGCATTGCTGAACTATCAAACCATGGTGGCCGACCTGACCGGCCTGCCCGTGGCCAATGCCAGCCTTCTGGACGAGGCGACGGCGGCGGCCGAGGCCATGACCATGGCCGAACGCTGCGCCAGATCCAAGGCGCGGGCTTTCTTTGTGGACCGTTTCTGCCACCCCCAGACCATCGCCGTGATCCGCACGCGCGCGCAGCCCCTGGGGATCGAGATCATCGAGGACATGGTCGAAAACCTGGACCCCGCCAAGGTTTTCGGCGCGATCTTCCAATATCCGGGCAGCTATGGTCACGTCCGCGATCTGACCGCCGAAATCGCGGCCCTGCATGCCGCCAAGGCCATTGCCGTCGTGGCGACCGATCTGTTGGCGCTGTGCCTTTTGAAAGAGCCGGGCGCCATGGGTGCGGATATCGCCGTGGGTTCCAGCCAGCGGTTCGGGGTGCCGATGGGCTATGGTGGGCCGCATGCGGCGTTCTTTTCGTGCAAGGATGAATACAAGCGTTCGATGCCCGGCCGCATCGTTGGCGTGTCGATCGACGCGCGGGGCAACAAGGCTTACCGGCTGTCCTTGCAAACTCGCGAGCAGCATATTCGCCGCGAAAAGGCCACGTCCAATGTCTGCACGGCGCAGGCCCTGCTGGCCGTCATGGCCTCGATGTATGGCGTGTTCCACGGGCCCAAGGGTTTGCGCGCCATTGCCGAGCGGGTGCATTTCATGACCAACCGTCTGGCGCGGGCCCTTAGGGCCGCCGGGGCCAAGGTCAGCCCCAAGGCTTTCTTCGACACGATCACGGTCGATGTCGGGGTGGGTCAGACCGGCATTCTGGCCGCCGCCCGGCATGAGGGGCTGAATTTCCGCAAGATCGGCGCCAACCGGGTGGGGATCACGCTGGACGAGACGACGGATGAAAAGGTGCTGGTCCGCGTTCTGGCCGCCTTTGGCATCGCGGGGGTGCCGCCGCACCGGGCCAGCCTGTCTTTCCCGGAAAGCCAGTTGCGTGTGACCGAATTCATGACCCATCCGGTGTTTCACATGAACCGGGCCGAAAGCGAAATGATGCGCTATATGCGCCGCCTCAGCGACCGAGATCTGGCCTTGGACCGGGCGATGATCCCCTTGGGGTCGTGCACGATGAAGCTGAACGCGGCGGCCGAGATGATGCCGATCACCTGGCCCGAGTTTTCCAGCCTTCACCCGTTCTGCCCGCCGGATCAGGCCGCAGGTTACCGCGAGGCGATCGAGGATCTGCATGAAAAGCTGTGCGAAATCACTGGCTATGACGCCTTTTCCATGCAACCCAATTCCGGCGCGCAGGGCGAATATGCCGGGCTATTGACCATCCAGGCCTGGCACCGGTCGCGAGGCGAGGGGCATCGCAAGGTCTGCCTGATCCCGGTCAGCGCCCATGGCACCAATCCGGCCAGCGCCCAAATGGCGGGGATGGACGTGGTCGTGGTCGGCTCGATGCCCAATGGCGATGTCGATATCGAGGATTTCCGCGCCAAGGCCGTGGCCTCGGCCGGCAACCTTGCGGCCTGCATGATCACCTATCCTTCGACCCATGGCG
The DNA here is from genome assembly GCA_043718085.1 of Rhodobacterales bacterium. GTDB lineage: Bacteria > Pseudomonadota > Alphaproteobacteria > Rhodobacterales > Rhodobacteraceae > Stagnihabitans. Next base: position 425 of record JAYSWK010000302.1, on the reverse strand, counting down.
TGTTCGAGGAGACGGTCCGCGACATTTGCCAGATCACCCATGAACATGGCGGCCAGGTCTATCTGGACGGGGCCAATATGAACGCCATGGTCGGGCTGGTGAAACCGGGCGAGGTGGGCTCGGATGTGAGCCATTTGAACCTGCACAAGACCTTTGCCATCCCGCATGGCGGCGGCGGGCCGGGCATGGGGCCGATCGGCGTCAAGGCGCATCTGGCGCCCTTTTTGCCGGGGCATCCGGAAACCGGTGGGGCCGCGCACCCTGGCGCGCAAAAGCCGAACCAACCGGGGCCGGTCAGTGCGGCCCCCTATGGCAGCGCCTCGATCCTGCTGATTTCCTGGGCTTACTGTCTGATGATGGGCGGTGAGGGGCTGACGCAGGCGACGCGCGTGGCGATCCTGAACGCCAATTACATCGCGGCGCGC
>JAYSWK010000301.1:0-1734 GCA_043718085.1 Rhodobacterales bacterium | reverse complement strand
CAGTTTGTTCACCTGGCCGGCAGCCGCGCGCTGATCGCGGGGCGGATTGCCGCGCGGACCGGCCACTACATGCCCTCCAGCTTGCTGGACAGCCAGTTTGCGGCCCTGGAACCCCCCGGACCGGACGAGGCGCTGACCATCGACATCGACCAGCCGTTGCCGGTGATGATCGACGCTATTGCCGCCCATTTGGAAGGAGCCCGCACATGACCGACATGATTGCCCTGATCGGCGCGGGTGCCATGGGGGGTGCCATTGGCGCGCGGCTGGTGGCGACCGGCACGCGGCTGGTGGTCTTTGATCTTGATCCGGCCAAGTTGGCCCCGCTTGTCACGGCAGGGGCGACCGCGGCCCCTTCGGCCGCCGCTGCGGCGAAGGGTGCGCGCGCGGTCATCTTGTCGCTGAACGCGGCCCACATCGTGCGCGCGGCGGTATTCGGCCCCGGTGGTGTGGCCGAGGGTGCGGCCCCCGGCACCTTGATCATCGACATGTCGTCAATTGATCCCGAGGCGACCAAGGAACTGGCGGCCGAAGCCGCCGCCAAGGGTCTGGCTTGGGTCGACAGCCCGCTGTCCGGCGGTATCCCCAAAGCCGCAAGCGGCGCGCTGACCTTGATGCAAGGCGGCGCACCCCGGGATGTGGCGCTTGCGCAGGTGATCCTTGCCGGGGTCGCCACGAACCAGACCAGGATGGGCGGGCCGGGGGCGGGCCAGACCACCAAGCTGATCAATCAGGTCCTGTGCGGCCTTGGCTTTCTGGCCGTGGCCGAAGCCACTGCCCTGGCAGAGGCCGCAAGGGTGGACGCCACGATGATTCCGCAGGCTTTGAAGGGCGGTCGGGCTGACAGTGCGATCTTGCAGGAATACATGCCCCGTTTCGCCGCGCGGGATTATCGCCGCACCCGCCGGATCGACAACATGGTCAAGGATCTGAACGGTGCTGCCGACCTTGCCCGACTGACCGGCACGCCGATGCCCTTGACCGCCCTTTGCGCCGAGATCCACCGGATGCTGACCGCAGCGGGGCTAGGCGGCGAAGACCAGGCCGCGCTGATGGAATTCTTCAAGGAGCCGCGACAGGAGATGTTCAAATGATCACCCGCTATGCGCTTTTCGAAGGCGAGGTCCATCAAGGCCAGACCGAGGCCTTTCGCGCCGCCGTCCTGGCCGAGATCCTGCCTGTCTGGCGCCGCTTTCCCGGCGCGCTTGCCATCCATGTCACCTTCGCCGACGACCGCGACGAAGGCGCGCCGGGGTTTCCCTTGATCCTTGCGATCGATTGGCCGGACCGCGCGACGTTGGATGCCTTCCTTGGCGATCCGATCCGCAAGGAGGGCCGAGCGGCGACCGAAACTGTGCTGTCCCGCTTTTTCACCGGGCGCATCCACCATCACGTGACCACCGCCTACAGTTACGGCCCGGCCTGATCCCATGCGGAACCGCTGGATTTTCGCCCCCGGTAACGATACCAAAGCGCCATGAAGAGTGACCGCAAGTCCCCGACGATGGCCGATGTCGCCCGCCTTGCTGGGGTTTCGCCCATGACGGTCAGCCGCGCGTTCAAGACCGACAGTTCGGTCAGCGGCACCACGCGTGATGCCATCCTGAAGGCCGCCGACGATCTGGGCTATGTCTTCGACAGCACCGCGTCCAGCCTGAGGTCGCAAAAGACGGATTTCATCGCCGTCACCATCCCGTCGATCAACAACGCCAACTTTGCCGAGACGGTGCGCGG
>JAYSWK010000031.1:0-2483 GCA_043718085.1 Rhodobacterales bacterium | reverse complement strand
ATCTGATCGGCAAGGGCGGAGTGCCTTTCGTACAGGCCGGAGGCATCGCTCTGGAAACCCAAGGATACCCCTGCGCACCGGAGTTTGCCCATTTCTCGACCACCACGCTGGACCCCTGCCAGACCTATCTACACCGGATGGAGATTGGCTTTTTCCACGGCGCCAGGTGAGGCCTATCCCAAGCTGAATGCGGGGTCGAGCACGCCCTGAAACCGGTCGAGCAGGACAAAGGTGGCACCATCGTCGGTTCCGAGCTTGGCGGACCAATAGTACGAGGTTACGGCAATGCCGTCCGCCGCCGCCCCGATGAATACCGGACAAGTCAGGTTCTGCACCGGAAATGCAATCTGATCCCTGAGCTGGCCGTCGGGTCCGATCGCCTCGATCATTCCGGCACCCCAGCGGGCGCTCCACAGGGTGCCACCCTGGTCGACCACCGCACCATCGGGGATGCCGGGGCGGGCGCGGCCATCGTGAAACATGGTTGCTGAGCCGGTGGGAAGCCCGGTGGCCAGGTCGGTCGGGGTTGCGAAGATCCGCCCGTCATCGCTGTCGCACCAATAGGCGCTACGGCCATCGGGCGTGAAGGCGATGGAGTTCGGAGTGGTCCGATACCAACGGCCCAGACGGCTGACTCTTGGGGGATTCCCAAAGCGAGCGAACTCTGACTCAATGCTTCCTCAAGGGCAGGAGGCTGGCATGGCAGGGATTGCGATCTCGCGGAAGGAACTGACGGCGTTGGAGTTGCGCGCGGCAGCGGGCAAGACGAGGGACGCGCGGGCGGCGCGGCGGATGCTGGCGATTGCGCTGGTGCTGGAGGGGGTGGATCGCGCGACGGCGGCGCAGACCTGCGGGATGGACCGCCAGACGCTTCGGGACTGGGTGCGCCGCTACAATGCCGAGGGGCTGGCCGGGCTGGTGAACCGGACGGTGCCGCACCGGCCCCGGCGACTGGCACCCGAGCAACTCGTCGAGCTTGCCGCCTGGGTCGAGGCCGGCCCGGACCCGGCGCGCGACGGCGTGGTGCGCTGGCGGCGCCGCGACCTGCAGCGCCGCATCGCGGCGACGTTCGGCGTTGAGCTGCACGAGCGCAGCGTCGGCAAGCAACTGGCGGCGCTGGGCTTCCGGCGGCTGTCCGTGCGCCCGCAGCACCCGAAGTCGGACCCGGAGGCGCAGGCGGCGTTCAAAAAAACTTCCCCGAAGCGGTAGCGGCGGCGATCCCGGCGCGGGCACGGGACAAACCGCTGGAGATCTGGTTCCAGGATGAGGCCAGGGTCGGCCAGCAGGGCGCCCTGACCCGCATCTGGGCCCGGCGCGGCAGCCGCCCCCGCGCGATGCGCGACACCCGCTATACATGGGCCTATCTTTTCGGTGCCGTCTGCCCCCGACGCGCCGTCGCGGCGGGTCTTGTGTTGCCCTGCGCCAACACCGAGGCGATGGCCGCCCACCTAGCCGAGATCGCCCGTGCCGTTGCCCCCGGCGCCCATGCGGTGCTCGTGCTCGACGGCGCCGGCTGGCACGGAGCCAGGAACCTCGTCGTGCCGGGCAATATCTCGCTCCTGCCGCTGCCACCCTATGCGCCGGAACTGAACCCGGTCGAGAACGTCTGGGCCTATCTCCGCGCCAACAAGCTCGCCATCACTGCCTTCGACAGCTACGAACAGATCGTCGACGCCTGCTGCACCGCGTGGAACTTCTTCGCCAACGACCCCAACACCATCGCTTCCATCACCTCACGCTCTTGGGAGGAAGTCAGTTGAAAGGGCCGTTGGTATCAGGCGGATTTCGGGCACGTAGTGAACATTGACGGACCCTGATGTCGGCCCCGCAGAATCCTCTGCATCCAATCGTTCGAGATCGGGCCTCAGAGCCCAACCCAAACCCCGCCTTCTTCGTTTGACCGAACTCCGGCCGCTATGAAGCGCATGCCCGCCAGCCCGTCCGACACCGTCGGCAACACGGAGTCCCGGCACGATTTCGTCCCATTGCGAAACCCACGCACTTGCCCGGCGGCTTCGGCATAAAGCGTGGCAAAGGCCTCAAGATAGCCTTCCGGATGGCCTGCCGGAAGGCGAGCAGGCGTTAAAACGCCATCACCTCCACGCCGCAGGGTTCGAGTTGGCTTGCCAACGGGAGTGAACTCCAGATCGTCGGGTCGTTCCTGATCCCAAAGAAGGCCTCCGGCCTCGCCGGCCACGCGAATGCGAAGACCATTCTTGGCTCCCGGTGCAACCTGGCTCGCCCAGATCATGCCCTTGGCACTCTCCCCGAACCTGAGCAGGATCGCGGCATTGTCATCCAAGGCCCGGTCAGGTCCGAAAGCAGTCAGATCGGCCAGCACTGCACTTGGAACAAGACCGGTCACGAAAGTTGCAAGGTTGAAGGCATGGGTGCCGATATCTGCGATGCACCCGCCGGGGCCAGACTGCGCCGGGTCGGTGCGCCATGCAGCCTGCTTATTACCCGAACTCTCGACCGGCTTG
>JAYSWK010000004.1:0-2582 GCA_043718085.1 Rhodobacterales bacterium | reverse complement strand
GAACCTGACCTGCAGCTGGCCGTAATTGTACATGTCGGGGGCAATTTCGTCGGACAGGCGCAAGCCGATGCCATGGACACTTACGGGTTTGGCATCGGTGATCTGGCACATCACATCGACGTAATGCACGCCGCAATCGACCAGGGGCGAGGTCGAGCGCATCAGCGCCTTGTGCACCTCCCACGCATGCCCGGTGGATTGCTGGTTCAGGGTCATGCGAAAGACATACGGGCCGCCCAGAGCGCGGGCTTCGGCGATCAGCCGCATCCAGGACGGGTGGTGGCGCAGGATATAGCCCACGACCAGTTTGCGCCCGGTGCGGCGGACGGTTTCAGCCACCCGCTCGGCATCCGCGACGCTGGTGGCAAGGGGCTTTTCGACAAAGACATGCGCGCCGTGCGACAGGGCCTGGATGGCCAGATCGGCATGGCTGTCGGCATAGGTCGCGATGACGACGAGGTCGGGGTTGGTTTTCAGACCTTCTTCAAGGGTGGCAAAGCGGGGACAGGCCTGCAATTCGGGCGGAAGCTGGGGGTCCGAACGGTTCACAAGGCCGGTGATGGTCGAGCCCATCCGGCGATGCGCCAGGGCATGGGAGCGGCCCATGTTTCCCAGGCCGATGATCAGAACGCGGGTCATTCAAACCTCCAGACGATTGACCGAGCCCACGGCCACCTCGCGCCCGTTCCGGCGCGAGCGGATGGCGGCAAAGGCCAGGGCCAGGCTGCGCAGATTTTCGGAAGCGCCATTGGCGGGTTCGGTATCATCCTCGATGGCAACCAGAAGGGCACCCATGGCACCGCGAAAGCCATCGTTGAACCAGGTGCCCACAAGCTGCGGGCTGGCCTGACCCTGCGCGGTGGTCAGGGTGACGGTTTGGCTGCCAAGATCGGGGCCCAGGCTGTGCAGGCTGCCAAGGGTGCCTGCGATATAGGTGCTGTCACGCGGGCCAAAGGGTGTGGCACCGTCAAAGACCAGCGAGGCCTGGCCCTGCGCGGTGCGCAGCAAGGCCTGGGCCAACAGAGGGGCGGCGGCGGTCTGACCTGCGGCGCGGTTGGCCGTGGCAAAGACGCTTTCGACCGGCGGCAGGACCGAGGCGGCAAAATCGAACCAATGAATGCCGAAATCACGCAGGATCACATCGGCGATGCGCTCAAAGGGCGTGCCTGCGATCCAGCCGTGGTTCCAGTGGATGGCGACATGGGCCGAGATGACCTGCCCCACCAGCCCCGCCTGCACGGCCTGACGCATCCAGGACAGATGCGGGGCCCAGCGGCCGTTCTGGTTGACGGCCAGCTTGACGCCGTGGTCACGCGCGATCTGCACGAGGCGCGCGCCTTGGTCGAGGTCCAGCACGAAGGGTTTTTGGGACAGGACGTGTTTGCCCGCCCGCAAGGCGGCTTCGATCAGGGGCAGGCGGTCGGCGGGTTGGGGGGTGATGTCCAGCACGTCGATGTCGGGGTCGTCCAGCAGGTTTTGCAGGCGGTCGGTGACGCGGGCCTTGGGGGCGTGGGTTGCGGCCAGGGTTTGTGCGCGCGACAAGGTGCGGTTGCACAAAGCCACGACCGTCCAGCCTGCCGTCCGGTAGGCGTCCAGATGGGCCGAGGCGATGCCGCCCGTGCCGACCAGGCCGATGCGGGGGCGATAGTGGCGCGGCGCGGGGGGCAGATAGGGCAGGTCGGGTGCTGCAATTCGGGTCTGGGCCGCCGTGCGCAGGGCATAGGTGTCGGCGTCGGGGGTGGTCATGGCAGCAGGGCCAGGGTGCGCTTTTCACGGGCCGATAGGGCGGCGGTGTCGACGATCCTTTGGCCAAGCAGGCTGAGGGCGGGGTCCAGGGGGCCGGTGATTGCCTCGCCCCTGGTCAGGCAATCCAGGACATAGCCGATGGCATCCTGCCGGCCCGGCGGCAGGGGTTCGGCTGCTATGGGGTGGGGTTCGGGGCGGGCGCGGGTTTGGACCGTCACATGATCGGCATAGTCGCGGCTTTGGATCGTGCCGTCGCTGCCCACAAAGACAAAGCCGCAATGCGGCTGAGGCTGGATCGTCCAGGGGTCGGTGAAAGTGCCCCAGCGGGTTTCCATCCTGGACAGACCCTTGGCATAGCGCAGGACGGTGATGGAGTGCTGGTCAACCTCGATGCCGGGGGTCTGGTCGGTGGTGCAGGTGATCTCCAACGGCTCGGCGCCGTTCATGTACCAACTGCCCAGCGTGGCACCGTAACCAAGGTAGTCCAACAGGCTGCCGCCGCCTGCCGCGCGTTTGTACCACCACGACAGGGGCTTTTGCGCCTCGACCTCGGCAGGGGTCACCGCGACCTTGTCGGCCAGATGGAAAAGCGGGCCACGATTGCCGTCGTAGAAATGCACCTCGATCAGATCGCCGATCATGCCCTGGTCGATCAGGCGTTTGGCCGTGACATGCGCGGGGACCCAAGCCAGCGGCCAGTTGATGGCCAGCACCTTGCCCTGCATCGCGGCGATCATCCGCCGCGCCTCGGCGGCCGAGGCGGCAAAGGGCTTTTCGACAAGAACATGGCAGCCGTGGGCGGCCAGCCGTTCGGTATAGGCCGCATGGTCCGCCGT
>JAYSWK010000300.1:0-4409 GCA_043718085.1 Rhodobacterales bacterium | reverse complement strand
AGATTCAGCGCCACATCATCAGCCGCGAATTGCTGAGGTCGGTCGGGGGATGTCCCGACGGAAGCGGGGGGTTTGACACCCCCCGCACCCCCCGTGGGATATTTATGAACCAATGAAATGCACGAAATGTTAACCAATCTGCGCGACTCTGGACTGGCCGAACAGGGGGGGACCCCGATGACGGTGACCGGTGAAGATTCCCTGCCTCGTTGGCTCGGGGCAGGGCGTCTCCTATCCCATTCATTGGTTCATAAATATCCTCCGGGGGTCCGGGGGTGGAAAACCCCCGGCGCTGGCCAAGCGACCACAGGTCGGCCATGACGCGTCTTGACCGCCTCCTCCGACCCAAATCCATCGCCGTTCTGGGCGCGGGCTGGGCGCTGAATGTCATCGAGCAATGCCGCAAGATGGGTTTCGCCGGGCCGGTCTGGCCAGTGCACCCGACCAAGGCCGAAATTGGTGGGCTGAAAGCCTATGCATCGCTGGCCGATCTGCCAGGGGTTCCGGATGCGGTGTTCGTCGGGGTCAACCGGTTTGCCACGGTCGAGGTCGTGCGCGAGTTGGCCGCGATGGGGGCGGGCGGGGCGATTTGTTTTGCCTCGGGCTGGACCGAGGCGGGGGAGCCGGGCTTGCAGGCCGAATTGGTCCGGGCGGCGGGCGCGATGCCGATCCTGGGGCCGAATTGTTATGGCGTGATCAATTATCTCGACGGAGCGCTGCTGTGGCCCGATCAGCATGGCGGGGTCAGGGTCGACAAGGGCGTGGCGCTGGTCAGCCAGTCGTCCAACATCGTCATCAATCTGGGGATGCAGCAGCGCGGGTTGCCGGTGGCCTATGTCGCCTGCCTTGGCAATGCGGCGGTGGTGGGCCTTGCCGATCTGGCGGGGGCGCTGCTGGATGATCCGCGCGTGACCGCGCTGGGGCTTTATATCGAGGGGATCGACGACGCGGCGGGTTTTGCCGAACTGGCGCGGCGGGCGCGGATCATGGGCAAGGGTGTGGTGGCGATCAAGTCGGGCAAGACCGAGCTTAGCCGCACGGCGGCGGCGTCGCATACGGCTTCGCTGGCCGGGGGTGGGGCGGCTTCCAGCGCCTTCCTGCGGCAGATCGGGGTGGCCGAGGTCAATACGCCGTCGGAACTGATCGAGACGCTGAAGCTGTTTCACGTCCACGGGCCGCAGATCGGGACGCGGATTTGCTCGCTGTCCTGTTCGGGGGGCGAGGCGGGGCTGGTCGCCGATCTGGCCGCACCTCATGGCATCGACTTTCCGCCGGTGCCCAAGGCCACGCATGACCGGCTCTTTGCGGTTCTGGGCCCGATCCCGACGATTGCCAATCCGCTGGACTATCACACCTTCATCTGGGGCGATGGGCCCAAGACGACCGAGGTCTTTTCGGCCATGCTGGAGGCCTATGACGTCGGGCTTTACATCATCGACGGTCCCCGGTCTGACCGGTGTGATCCCTCGGGCTACCAGCCCGCCTTCGATGCCGTCGTGGCGGCACAGAAGGCCACGGGCAAGATCGCGCTGCCAGTCGCGTCGATGGCGGAGAATTTCGGCGAGGCGCGGGTTCAGGAGATGATGGATCAGGGAGTTTGCACCCTGTTGGGGCTGGAGACGGCACTGGCGGCCATCACGGCGGCGCAGACCCCGGCGGGAGTGGCGGGGTGGCGGCCATTGGGTGTGCTGTCGCCGCGTGAGACGGCGTTGTTGAGCGAGGCGGAGGGGAAAGATTTGCTGGCGCGGGCCGGGGTGGCGGTGCCGCGGGCGGTGTCGGGTGTTGATCTGGGCGGGTTGAGTGTGGTGGGGTTAACCCCACCCTACGCCCTCAAGGGCTTGGGGTTTGCCCACAAGACCGAGGCGGGGGCGGTCAGGTTGGGGTTGGCCGGGCTGGAGGGGCAGGCCGAGATGCCGGGCGCCACGGGCTATCTGGTTGAGGAGATGGTCACCGGTGCTGTGGCGGAGGTGTTGGTTGGGCTGCGGCGCGACCCGGTCTATGGGGTGTCGCTGACACTGGGCATGGGCGGGGTGACGGCGGAAGTTCTGGCCGATACGGTGACGCTGATCTGGCCGGTCAGCGCGGATCAGGTGCTGGACGAGATGCGCAAGCTGCGCCTCTGGCCCTTGCTGGACGGTTATCGCGGGCGGAAAAAGGCCGACATGGCGGCGCTGGCGGCGCTGGCGGTGCGGCTGGGGGAGTTGATGGCGGCGGATGATGGTCTTGAGGAGATTGAGATCAATCCAGTGATGGTGCGCGAGGTGGGTGCCGTGGCGGTGGATGCGTTGATCAGGAGGGCTGTATGATGGAGATGCTTTTGAACGGGCCGATCAGGACGCGCCGCGAGGCGTCCATATTGGAGGTCACGCTGGACCGGCCCAAGGCCAATGCGATTGACCTTGCCACCAGCCGGATCATGGGGCTGACCTTTCGGGCGTTCCGGGATGATGACAGCCTGCGCGTCTGCATCCTGCGGGCCGAGGGGGAGAAGTTTTTCTGCCCCGGTTGGGATTTGAAGGCGGCGGCGGGCGGTGATGCGGTTGACGGGGACTATGGCGTCGGCGGCTTTGGAGGGTTGCAGGAACTGCCGAACCTGAACAAGCCGGTGATCGTGGCGGTCAACGGGATATGTTGCGGTGGGGGGCTGGAGTTGGCGCTGTCGGGCGATCTGATCCTGTGTTCCACCAACGCGACCTTTGCGCTGCCCGAGATCCGGTCGGGGACGGTGGCCGATGCGGCCTCGATCAAGCTGCCCAAGCGCATCCCCTATCATGTGGCGATGGACCTGCTGTTGACCGGGCGCTGGTTTGATGCCGAGGAGGCGCGGCACTGGGGGATCGTCAAGGAAATCTGCGAGCCCGCAGATTTGCTGGGCAAGGCTTGGGACCTCGCCCGGCTGTTGGAGTCGGGGCCGCCGCTGGTTTATGCCGCGATCAAGGAAGTGGTGCGCGAGGCCGAGAACATGCGGTTTCAGGACGCTCTGGCGCGGGTCACGAAACGGCTGCTGCCGACGGTGGATCGGCTTTATTCATCGGAGGATCAACTGGAGGGGGCGCGGGCCTTTGCGGAGAAACGGGAGCCGGTGTGGAAGGGGAAGTGAATGGGTTGGCACGCTTTCGGGCGGCGCAAGACCCGGTCTTTGACCTTGCTTTGGCCGAGATTGCATCGGGCCGCAAATAAACCCACTGGATGTGGTTCATCTTTCCGCAGTTGGGCAGCCTTGGCCGCTCGGAACGCGCGGTCTATTATGGGCTGAAGGACCTGGAAGAGGCGGGACGGTATCTGGCCGATCCGGTGCTGGGACCAAGGCTAGTCAGGATATGTGACGCGCTGTTGCATCAGCCGGACCGCAACGCAGTGGCGGTGTTCGGACCGGTGGATGCCAGGAAGCTGCGAAGTTGTGTGACATTGTTCGCACTTCTTCCGGATGCCCATCCTGTCTTCCAAGAGATTCTTATCGCGTTCTTTGCGGGGGTGCCCTGTCAACTGACGGTTGATGCGGTGGGGTGACAGCCGGGTCAGACAAAGGCAACTAACGGCTTTGCGACACAAACTGTCGGAGATTGCCAAGGAAACCCCGCTTGGCCGATTTAGGACTGATCCGCACCCAGTGGAGACCGCCATGCACGACACCGATTACATCATTGTAGGTTCCGGCTCAGCTGGGTCGGTTCTGGCGAACAGGCTGACCGCCTCTGGCAAGCATCGGGTGACGGTGCTGGAGGCGGGAGGCACGGACCGGCGGTTTTATGTGCATCTGCCGCTGGGCTATGGGAAGCTGTTCTACGACCCATCGGTGAACTGGTGCTATGAGACCGAGCCTGATCCGGGGCTGGCGGGGCATCGGGATTTCTGGCCGCGGGGCAAGATACTGGGCGGGTCGTCCAGCATCAATGCCATGGTCTATATCCGGGGCCACCGAGCGGACTATGACGAATGGGGCCGCGCCGCGCCGGGGTGGGGGTGGGACGAGTGTCTGGCGGCCTACAAGGCGATGGAGGACACCGAGGCGGGGGGCGATGACTGGCGTGGCAAGGGCGGGCCATTGTTCGTGTCGGAAAACCGCAGAGGGCTGCACTGGCTGGTCGAGGACTATATCGCGGCCTGCGGGCAGGCGGGGCTGCCTTACAACCGCGATTTCAACGGGGCGGAGCAGGAGGGCGCCGGGACCTATCAGATGACCATTCACCGGGCGCGGCGCAATTCGGCGGCGCGGGCGTTTCTGCGGCCAGCGATGGGGCGGCGGAATTTGCGGGTGATCACGCAGGCGATGGTGACGCGGGTTCTGATCGAAGGCGGTCGGGCGGTGGGGGTGGAATATCGGCAGGGCGATGAGACAAAGGTTTTGCGCTGCAATGCCGAGGTCATTCTGGCGGGCGGGGCAATCAACTCGCCGCAATTGTTGCAAC
>JAYSWK010000299.1:0-1736 GCA_043718085.1 Rhodobacterales bacterium | reverse complement strand
GCAGGAACGGATCGGCGATCGAGGGCCGGGCCGCGCCGATGAAATCCTGCACGCCGCGCGTGATCTGGCTGACCATCGTGTCGGGCGAGGTGAAGCGGCCAACCGACACCACGGGTTTGGAGGTCAGGCCTTTGACGAAGCGGATGTAGTCTTCCTGAAATCCTTCCGGGGCAAAGCGGGCCGATTTGCTGTCATTGCCCAAAGCCCCGGCCACGTTCACATCCCAAAGATCGGGCAGTTCAGCCAGCAGTTCGACCACTTCGCGCCCCTCGCCTTGCGAGGTGATGCCCTGCGGCCCGTGCAATTCATCCACCGCCATGCGCAGCGCCACGGCGCAGGTGTCGCCCACGGCGTCGCGCGTATCCTCGATCATTTCGCGCAACAGGCGGGCGCGGTTTTCGATCGAGCCGCCGTATTCGTCGCCCCGGGTGTTCGAGCGGGCGCTGAGAAACTGGAAGGGCAGATAATCATGCCCGGCATAGACATAGATGATGTCGAACCCGGCGCGGCGGGCGCGCAGGGCGGCGGCGCGTTGCCACTGGCGGAATGTCTTGATGTCGGTCTTGTCCATCGCCCGCGCGGTCGTGGGCAATTGAAACATCGCGGGCGTGGTCACCGGGGCCAGGCCGGGCAGGCGCGTCATGCGGTTCGAGGCATGGGCCCCGCCGTGCCAAAGCTCGATCCCGGCCAGGGCGCCGTGGCGGTGGATGGCGTCGGCTGTGGCGGCCAGAGGGGCGATATCGCTGTCGTCCCACAGGGTCAGGAACGCATGGGGGCTGTCATCGGACGTAGGATGGATCGAGCAATATTCGGTGCAGACGACGCCCCAGCCCCCCTCGGCCTTGATGCCGCGCAGGGCGGCGCCGGCCTTTGGCCTTTGCCAGCCAAGCCCGGTGGCATGCGGGGTTTGGTAAAAGCGGTTCGGGGCCATGACGGGCCCGATCCTGACCGGTTCAAACAGAACAGCATGCCGCGGGTCCATCGGGGCCTCCTATCTTGGCTCAGCATAGGGCTTGTTGGACAATTGTTCAACAGGCGCTGCGGGCAGGCAGAACTGGCTACTGGCGGGCCAGGAAAGTCCTGAAAACAGTCTCGGACCGTTGCAATTCGCCCGGTCTGCGACCAATACTTGCCACATGCGGAGAGATCAGACATTGTGGATCAGGTGACGCCGGGCCTATTCCAGCCGTTGCGGGGCAGCCTGCCTTCTGAGCCAGCCCTGATCGTTCATGCCGACGTGGGGCGGCACGATCATGTCCTTTGGGGCAAGTGCGACTTTTTTGAAAAGATCGGGCTTGCGGCCAACGACCGGGGGATTGCCACGCATCTGGTGCTTTCCGACAGCCGGGATTCGACGGAACTGTTGGACGGGCCGCACAAGCACATCACCTTTGGCCCAAAGCGGATCAAGGGGCCGAATATCTTCCATGGCTTTCCCACCTATATCAAAGGCTTCTGGTATCTTGATCCGAAGGGCTATTTCTGGAATTCGTCGATGATGACCAAGCCGTTCGACCCGGCCAGCGTTGACCCCGACGCCGCGGCCGACTTCTTTGGCCGCATCAGCCGCTGGCGGATTCGCAACAACCTTTCGCAGCGCAAACAGGCGGCTGCGGCGCCTTTGGCCCCGGCAGAGGTTGCGATCTTTACCCAGGATATCGAGCGTTATTCGGACAATGTGCATTACCTGATCACCCAGCGCATGATCCGGGCGGCGGCGAATGCCGTCAAAGGGC
>JAYSWK010000298.1:0-4421 GCA_043718085.1 Rhodobacterales bacterium | reverse complement strand
GCGCGGCTGGCGGCATGGCCTGCCACCAGCGCAAAGGGCACGGCCAGAACGGGCAATGCGGTCAGCGCCGCCACTTTGGTGGCCAGGATCATCCCCAGCCCCAGCACGCCATAGGTGCCGATCCGGCTGTCGCGCATGATCTCCAGCACCCGGTCACGCGGACGCACACCGCCTAAGCCATCGCAGGCATCGGCAAAGCCGTCCTCGTGCAAGGCTCCGGTGACGATCAGCCCGGCGACGGTCGAGATCAGGACGGCAAGCACGGGGGTGAACAGCAGCGCCGCCCCCCAATAGATCACCCCGGTGATCACGCCGATCACCACACCCGCCGCCGGATACCAGCGCGGGCTGGCGCGCTGGGCCTCGGGGGTGAATTCGATCTCGACCGTGGGACGCAGGCGGGTCAGGAACTGCAGCGCCTGCAGGAAGGCGGGCAGTTCGGTCTGGGCAAAGCGTTTCACATCCATGACGGCATCAGGTCCATTTCGCTATCGGGGGCAGGCTCATCAGCACGGCTGCCGGGTCATGCCCGCTTTCCAGCCCGAACTTGGTGCCGCGATCATAGACCAGGTTGTATTCGGCATAAAGGCCGCGATGGATCAGCTGCACATCGCGGTCCGCCTCGGTCCAGGGATGGGCCAGGCGGCGCTGGGTCAAGGGCAGGAAGGCGGGCAGAAAGGCGCGACCGACACCTTGGGTAAAGGCAAAGTCGGCCTCCCAATTGCCGGTGTCCAGATCGTCATAAAAGATGCCCCCCACACCCCGCGCCCGGCCCCGATGCGGGATGAAGAAATAGGTATCGGCCCAGGCCTTGAAGCGGGTGTAGTAATCTGGCGCATGTGCATCGCAGGCCGCCTGCATCCGGGCGTGGAAATGCGCAGTGTCCTCGGGATATTCGATGCAGGGGTTCAGATCCGCCCCGCCGCCGAACCACGCAGCGCCCTTGGTCCAGAACATCCGGGTGTTCATATGCACCGCCGGGCAATGCGGATTGGCCATATGGGCCACCAGCGAGATGCCGCTGGCCCAAAAGCCGCCATCCTGGTCCATCCCCGGCACCCCGCGTGAGGCCATGGCCGCCCGCGCCTTGTCGCCCAATGTGCCATGAACCTGCGACCAGTTCACACCGACCTTCTCGAACACCGCACCGCCGCGCAGCACCGACATCAGGCCACCGCCACCGTCCTGACGCGTCGTTGGCGTCACCTCGAACCGCGCGGCAGAGCCTGCGTCGGCCTCCAGCCCCTCGAACGCCGTGACGATCTGGTCGCGCAGGGCGGCAAACCAGGTGGCGGCGCGGGATTTGCGGTCTTGGATCGGGTCGGTCATGGCAATCTCCTTGGGGGAACTGCCTAGCATCCCAAACCCGGGCTGCCAACGCGGCACGGGGCCTCAGGGGGTGACGGATTGAAATTCCCGGCAAGAGGTCTATCTTTGCGGCAGTGTAATTTAGGGGGTTGGGATGAAAAGGTTTCTGTGGCTATCCGTGGCGTTAGGTCTGGCCGCCTGTGGCACACCGCAAGAGCAATGCGTGGGCCAGGTGTCCCGTGATTTGCGGGTGGTCGACAAACTGATCGCCGAAACCGAGACCAATCTTGCGCGCGGCTATGCCATGGGTCAGATCGTGCAGACCCATCCCGAATTTGTCGATTGCACGCCGGACCCGACCGTGGCCCATCCCAATCCGCGGCCGCGCCAGTGCCTGGTCGATGTGGCCGAAACCGTGACCCGTCCGGTGGCCATTGATCTGAAGGCCGAGGCCGCCAAACTGGCCAGCCTGAAGGAAAAGCGCGTGCAACTGGCCGCCTCGACATCGGCGGGCATCGCGGCTTGCCAACGGCAATATCCGCAATAGGGTCGCCTTAAGGCTTGATGAACTTGGCCCCGTCTGCCGTGCCGCCCGACAACAGGCGCACATTGCCAGCGGTGCCCGCGCGCGGCGCACCGCCCGCCGCGATTTCTTCCATCAGGCGCGCCAGCGGGATCTGCAAGGCCGAACCCAGCGACACGCTTTGCCCATCCACCACCGCTTTGGCCGAGATCACCGAGACGATCTTGACCACCCCGTCCACCATCATGAACACCGGCGCCCCAGACGAGCCGAAATCGACATCGCAGGTCATGACCAGAATGCCGCCCTGCCGTTCCAGCACCGTGCAGGATTGCTGCAGCGATGGCGTATCGGCCCGGTCCTGGGCATAGGACACGACGCCGATCGTATCGTCGCGGCCCGGCGTTCCCGACACTTCAAACGGGATGACACCGGTCATCAGCACGGGCTGATCCAACTCGATCAGGGCGACGTCAACCGCGACACGGTCCAGCTCTTCCGCACCACTATAGACATAATCGGGATGGGCCACGGCCTGGCGGACGCCGCGATACGCCTCGGCGCGCCCGTTGCGCCAACCGGCCAGAAACCGGATCTGTGCGGGATCGATGCGCGCGCCGGTTTCCTTGTCGAACAGGCAATGCGCCGCCGTCAGCACCAGTTGCGGCGCAATCAGCGCGCCGGTGCAAAAGCCGCGGTCGCCCAAAACCAGCTTGCCCACGGCCTCCCAGCCCCGGTTGTCGTCCGAGGTCTGCAATTTGACCAGTGGTGTCGTTTCGGCAACCACGGGCGGGGCCAGAAAAGATCCGGCCAACAGCGACAAGGCAAGGACTAGGCGTGTGAACATGGCTCCCCCGATTGCGCCCGACCTAATGTGTCACAACGGCAGATTTGCGGCGTGAACATGGTGCAATTTGCGCGGTCTTGGCCCGCCTGTGGCCCAGTCCAGCAGCTCCACCGTATGCACGACCGGCACGTCCATCGCTTGGCCGATCTGCATCATGCAGCCCAGATTGCCCGCCGCGATCACATCGGGGCGCGTTTCGGCCAGCGTGGCCACCTTGCGGTCACGCAACTGGGCCGAAATCTCGGGCTGCATCAGATTGTATGTCCCCGCCGAGCCGCAGCACAGATGGGCGTCCCTGGGTTCAACCACGTCGAACCCCACGCGGCGCAAAAGGTCCTTGGGCGCGGCCGTGATCTTTTGGCCGTGTTGCAGCGAACACGCGGCGTGATAGGCCACCCGCAGCCCCCTGGGCGCGCCCAGTGGCAGACCCTGAGGCAGACCCTGAGGCAGACCCAGTTTCACCAGAACCTCGGTGACATCCATCGCCATGCCGGCCACCCGACCCGCCGCCTCGCCGCCCAGCAGATGGCCGTAATCCTTGACCGTCGTCCCGCAGCCCGAGGTGTTGATGACCACCGCCTCCAACCCCGCGACCGCCTCATAGGCCCGCACATTGGCGGCGGCAAAGCGCCTGGCCTCGGCGTCGCGGCCCATGTGCTGAACCAGGGCGCCGCAGCACCCCAGATTGCGTGGGATGACCACTTCGCAGCCTGCCCGCGTCAAAAGGCGGATGGTCGCATCATTGATATCGGTGTCCAAGGCCTTTTGCGCGCAGCCCGTCTGCAGGGCCACCCGCATCCGCCTTGGCCCCTGGGCGGCGAAAACCTGCGGATCATCATTGCGGCTGACCGGCGGCAGGGCCCTGGGTGCCATGGCCACCATGGCGCGCAACCGCGCATCGGGCAAAATCCGCGCAAAGGGCCGTGCCAATCGGGCCGCAAACAGCGCCAACCGGAACCGCCCCGGATAGGGAATGACCCGCGCCAGAAGCGCGCGCAACAGCCGCTCGCCCAAGGGGCGCCGATAGGTCGCCTCGACATAGGCGCGCGCCTGGTCGATCAGATGCATGTAATCCACCCCCGAGGGGCAGGTCGTGGTACAGGCCAGACACGACAGGCAGCGGTCGATATGCTTGACCGTGCGCGCATCGGCCGGCCGTCCGGTCTCCAGCATCTCCTTGATCAGATAGATGCGGCCGCGCGGGCTGTCGGCCTCATCGCCCAGAACCTGATAGGTCGGGCATGTGGCGGTGCAAAAGCCGCAATGAACACAGGTCCGCAGGATCTTGTTGGCCTCGGCCAGACGCGGGATCGCCAGCTGTTCATCGGTGAAAAAGGTCTGCATCAGCCAAATATCCCTTTCGGATCAAATTTCGCCCTGATCCCCGCCGTCAGCGCCGCCACCCCCGGCGTCTCGGGGTGAAAGACCGTGCCCTGCCCCCGGACCAGCGTCGCGTGCCCGCCTGCAACCCGCCCCCGCACATCGACCGCCGGATCGGCCAACAGCCAGACCAGCCCGCCGCCCCAGTCGAACATCGCCTCCGCCTCCAACCCCTGAACCAAAGCCACGGCATCCGTCGGCTTGACCGACACCCGCCAGACCGTGCCTTCCCGACCGGCAAAGTCGCTGACATCGCGCACCGCGTGCCACAGCGCAGCCGACGCCTGCGCCTCAACCACGTCCCAGTCGCCGCCCAACCGCGCCCTGAGCGCCACGGCGCGACAGGCCACCGACCCCGCCATG
>JAYSWK010000297.1:0-4433 GCA_043718085.1 Rhodobacterales bacterium | reverse complement strand
AATTCGATGTCTTTGATCAGTGGCCCAACGCCGACCGTGTCGAAGCGATGACCGGGCAATAGGACGAAGCGCACCAGATTGCCCAAAGCATCGGTGAGCGCGAGGATTTTGGTGGTCATTCCGCCTTTTGACTTGCCGATGGCCTGATTTTGAGTCCCCCTTTTGCGCCCTGTCCATGGCGGTGGACCTTGACGATTGTTGCATCGACCATGGCGAACTCCATATCGGGGTCACTCGAAGTCGCATCGAAAATGCGTTTGAAAACATCGGCTTCAACCCAGTCCCGATAGCGCTTGAACACCGTGTTCCACTTGCCAAACGACGTTGGCAGGTCCCGCCAGGGGCTGCCGGTTCGCGCAATCCACAACACAGCCTCCAAGAACAGCCGGTTGTCGCCACCGGACCGGCCAGGGTCCGAGGCCTTCCCAAGACAAATCGGTTCCATCTTTGCCCACTGCGCATCGGTCAGAATAAAACGATCCATCGCAAACTCCCTTTTGGAGCTTGAATCACTTTCCAACCCAAATAGGAACCCTAAATCTCAACAGACCCTAAAGCGTGATGCGGTTTCACGGAAGCACCCCTGCCTTCTCTTCCCCGATATGCCCAAAGCATATCGGGGACGCGCCTTCCTGCCCCACGGGCAGGCGCGTCGCCTCAGTCAACATTCGCTCCAAGTCGCGCGCCCCTTGCCTTGCGCCTGCGCGCTGCGGCAATCGGACCGATATGGGCTCCACTGGAGCCCCTATCAGGCGGTCCTCAGGGTGCTTCGGGGCGCGCGCAGCAGTTTTGGGACGCGCCTGATCAATACCCCAGACTACGGTCCACGAGGTTCAGGAAGGGCAAGCCCGCCTGCCCGCGCCGTATGTTCTCGACCAGAACCCGCGCGGCGCCTGTGGCGCGGGTGTCGGCGGCGATATGGGGGGTGACGGTGACGCGGGGGTGGGACCAGTAGGGGTGGTCTTTGGGCAGGGGCTCGGTGCGGAAAACGTCCAGGGTCGCGTGGGCGATGTGACCTGTGTCCAGCGCCCCCCGAAGGGCCGCATCGTCGATCAGCGCACCGCGACCGGGGTTCAGGATCACGGCCCCGCGCGGCAGCCAGGACAGGGTTTCGGCGTTCAGGATATTCTCGGTCTCGGGTGTTTTGGGCAAAAGGGTGACGACGATCTGAGCTGTTGCCAAGGCGGCGCGCAGGTCGGTCGTGGTGGGAATGCCGGGCAGGTCCTTTGGGGTGCGGCTATAGCCGGTGACGGGGAAGTTCAGCGCGACCAAAGCGCGCGCGCAAGCCAGCCCAAGCGCCCCCATCCCCAGCATGGCCACGGGACGTTCGCGCGCGAGCGGCGGGCAGGTTGGATCCCAGATATGTGCGGGGTTCACGATATGGCGGTCCATGCCCAGATGGTGGCGCAAAGCATGGCCCACGACCCATTCCACCATACCCTCGGTCAGCCCGGTATCGACCATGCGGCACAGGGGTTGGGTCAGGCTGGCATTGCCCACGATGCGTTCGACCCCTGCCCAAAGGCTGAGCACGGCTTTGCAGCGCGTGAAGGGGGCGAAATCCTGCAAGGGGGCCGAAGGCGCATAGATGATGTAATCGACTGCGGATGGATCGGGTGCGTCGGTCACGATGCGCGCGGCAAGTCCTGCCTTGGCCAGAAGGCCGGGCAGGATGTCGCGGTATTCGGGCCAGAGAGCGGGGGCTGCGAAATAGATCAGGGTCATCTTAGCGGCTTAAGGCCAGGCCGGCATTGACGGCAAGGGCCAGAATGACGGTGTTGTAAAAGAACGACCCGATGCCATGCAGCAGCACCACTTTGCGGATCTGCGTCGAGGTCACCTGCACATCCGACACCTGGGCCGTCATGCCGATGGTGAACGAGAAATACAGAAATTCCCAGACGCCGGGTTCGGGTCGTGTGACATGGGGAAACACCAGCCCGCCATCGGGCGTGGCCGCATAGTAAAGATGCGCATAACGGTAGGCGATCAGCATATGCATCAGCGCCCACCCCAAGGGTGCCGAGGCCAAGGCGAACATGGCCTCGTTCAGGCTTCCGGCCGGACGGTTCAGCACCAGAAAGATCGAGGTCATGGATATGGCCACCGCTGAAACGGCCAGCACCAGGATCAGTGCCGAGCCTTCGTCATCGGCTTCGGCATGGCGGCGCAACGCGCCCGCGCTGGTGGTCAGGGTCAGGCGTATCATCAGGGCCAGATGGGCCGCGAAATAGCTGTTGGCGGCGATCAGAATGCGCAGCAACGGGTCTATTGCCATGGCCGAGGTGATGACCCAGACAATCAGGCCCAGCAAGACGGCCACAAGAAAGCGCATATGACGGCGGAAGGACACCATTCAGCGCAGCCTATGCACGATGGCGCTTTGCACAAGTCCGAAGGCCAAAAGCAGCACAAGCGTCGCCGAACCGCCATAGCTGAGGAAGGGCAATGGCACGCCGACCACCGGGGCCAAGCCCATCACCATGGCCAGATTGACCGCCAGATACAGAAAGAAATTGGCGGCGATGCCAATGATCATCAGCGACGAGAAGCGGTCCTTGTTCTGGATCGCGGCCCAGAACAGAAAGATCAGGATCAGCGCATAAAGGGTCAAAAGCGAGATGGCCCCGACAAAGCCGAACTCTTCGCCCAAGGTGGTAAAGATGAAGTCGGTCTGCTTTTCGGGCAGAAAGTTCAGGCGCGACTGCGTGCCCTGCATGAAACCCTTGCCCGTCCAGCCCCCGGACCCCAGCGCAATCTTGGCCTGCATGATGTTGTACCCCGCACCCAAAGGGTCGGCGGACGGGTCCAGAAAGGTGTCGATGCGCTTGTATTGATAATCATGCAGGAACTGCCATGGCGTGCCGCGCAACAGGAAAACCCCCGCCACAGCCCCCCCCACAAGGGCCCCAACGGCGGTGAAATACCACAGCGAAACCCCGGCCACGAACATGACCACCCCACCCGCGATGATCAGCATGAGCGAGGTGCCGAGGTTGGGCTGCAGGATGACCAGAACCGTGGGTGCCACGATCAGCAAGACCGGGATCAACACCCAAAGCGGGCGCGACACTTTCTTGTCGTCCAGCCAATCGTAATAGGTCGCCAGCAGCATCGCCAGGGCCACCTTCATCAGCTCGGAAGGTTGCAGGCGGATGAAACCCAGGTCGATCCAGCGCTGCGCCCCCATATTCACATCGCCAAAGAACTGCACCAGCAGCAAAAGCATGAACGTGCCGATATAGGCGGCACCCGACATGCTGCGCCAGAACCAGATCGGCGTGAAAGTGATGATCAGCGCCAGAACAAAGCCTGCCGCATAGCGTTTCATCTGCGGCGCGGCCCAGATCGAAATGTCGCCCCCGGCGATGGAGTAAAGCATCAGCCAACCGATCGCCGCCACGGCCGTGATCAAAAGGTAAAGGCCCCAGTTGACGTAGAACACCTTCTGAAAGCCAGAAGGCGCGAATTTGACGCGGTATTCCAGAAAACTCATGTCATGCCCTCGTCTCGGCGGGTTGGCTGCCGTCGGGCAGGCGCAGTTTCAGATCCTTCAGCATGCTTTCGATGCGGGCCTTTTGGTTGGCCGGGTAATCGGCCGGGTCGGGCAATTTGCCGGTCAGGGCACGCAACAAGGCATCGCGGGCAATGGGGGCCGCCACGGACGAGCCGCCGCCGCCATGTTCAACCACCACGGCCACCGCATAGCGCGGCGCATCCACCGGGGCGAAGGCCACGAACAGGGCGTGGTCGCGCTGCTTCCAGGGCAGATCGGCATTGCCGACCACACCGGTTTCGCGTTCGGCGGCGGAAATGTTGCGCACCTGGCTGGTCCCCGACTTGCCCGCCATCTTCAAGGCATCATTGACGATCCGCGCCGCGAAAGACGTGCCTTTCTGGCTGTTGACCACCTCGGCCATGCCTTCGCGCACGGCGACCATTTTCGAGGTTTCGACGCCAAGGGGCTGCGCCTCGGGCAGGGTCGACGCCTTGCCGTCAATGTCCAGGACAAGGCGGGGCTGCACGGTCAGGCCGGTCGCCACGCGCGCGGCCATGACGCAAAGCTGCAGCGGCGAGGCCAGCACATAGCCCTGGCCGATCGAGGCGTTGATCGTGTCGCCGATCCGCCAGTCTTGCTTGTAACGCTCTTGCTTCCAGGCCTTGGTGGGCAAGTTGCCCTCGGATATGGCCGACATGGGCAGATCATGGCGCTGGCCCAGACCCAGTGTTTCGCCCATCAGGGCAATCTTGTCGATGCCGACGCGCTGGGCCACATCATAGAAAAACACGTCGCAGCTTTGCTGCAGAGCCGCGACCAGACTGACCTTGCCATGGCCACCGCTTTTCCAGCAGTGAAACTTGCGCCCGCCGCTTTCCAGATATCCCGGGCAAAGCACCACCGTATCGGTGTCGATCTGGCCCGCCTCCAGCGC
>JAYSWK010000296.1:0-4438 GCA_043718085.1 Rhodobacterales bacterium | reverse complement strand
GGCGGCTATCGCAGCATGGACATGGCGCTGAAACGCGCCGGTCTGCGCCCCGATCAGCTGGATTACATCAACGCCCACGGCACGTCGACCATGGCCGACACGATCGAACTGGGCGCGGTCGAGCGTCTTTTGGGCGATGCCGCAGCCCAGGCCACCATGTCGTCGACCAAATCATCCATCGGCCATCTTCTGGGCGCGGCGGGCGCGGTCGAGGCGATCTTCTGCGTTCTGGCGATCCGCGATCAGGTGGCCCCACCCACGATCAATCTGGACAATCCGGCCGTGCAGCCGCGCCTTGATCTGGCCCCCAACAAGGCCGTCAAGCGCAAGATCGACGTGGCACTGTCGAACTCGTTCGGCTTTGGCGGCACCAATGCCTCGCTGATCCTGGGACGTGTCCTCTGATGTGGCGCGCCGTCGCATCCAACGCGCTGACCCTGTTCATCTTTGCTCTGGTGGTCTTTTCCGGCCTTCTGACGCTGGGGCGGCAGATGTATCAGGAACCCGGTCCCTTGCAGCAATCGGTCTGTTTCAAGGTCGAACGCGGCGCCACCTTTTCGGCCGTAAGCCAGGCCCTGGCGCAGCAGGGTGCTGTCCGTGACGCGCGGATCTTCCGCATCGGGGCCAGCTATTCCGATCAGGCCGACAAGCTGAAATTCGGCTCTTACCTTTTGCGCCCGCAAAGCTCGATGCGCGATATCGTGGCGCTTTTGACCGCCGGTGGCCAATCGACCTGCGGGCAAGAGGTCAACTTCATCATCGGCGTGGCCCAGGCGACATTGGTACTGCAAAAGCTGGATCCTGCGACCGACCGCTATGTCGAAGTGGCCAAATTCGTGGCCGGGGTGGACCCGGTGCCGGTGGAATATCTTGATGCCGCCGCCGACAGTGACCTGCGGTGGCGGATCACCTTGGCCGAGGGTGTCACCTCCTGGAATGTGGTCGAGGCGCTGAAGGCCGCCGATTTCCTGACCGGCGATCTTGCCGAAGTGCCGCTGGAAGGCACTTTGGCCCCCGAAAGCTATGACGTCGAAAAGGCTGCCGACCGGCGTGACCTGATCGCCCAGATGGAGGCGCGCCAGACCGCGACTTTGGCCGAGCTTTGGGCCAGCCGGGCCGAGGGTCTGCCCTATGCGACCCCGCAAGAGGCCCTGATCATGGCCTCCATCGTCGAAAAGGAAACCGGTGTCGCCGAAGAGCGCAGGCTTGTGGCGTCGGTCTTTCTCAACCGCATGGCGCAGGGGATCAAGCTGCAGACCGATCCCACGGTCATCTATGGCGTGACCAAGGGTCAGGGCGTTCTGGGCCGCGGCTTGCGCCAGTCCGAACTGCGCCGCGAGACGCCGTGGAACACCTATGTGATCGCAGGCCTTCCCGCGACCCCCATCGCCAATCCGGGCCGTCTGTCGATCGAAGCCGCCCTCAATCCCGCCACCTCGGATTATATCTTCTTCGTGGCCGATGGCACCGGCGGCCACGCCTTTGCGGCCACCCTGGAAGAGCATAACAGGAACGTCGCCAATTGGCGCGCGATCGAGGCAAGCCAGGGGGTGACCGACGATACCGGCACCGCGACGGACGGGAACTAGCGCGCCATTGCCCCCGTGTTGCGCCAGTTTGAACGGCTGCAAGCAAGGCGGGCGGGGATGGATTGCCCTGCCTCGTCCAATCTTCCCCTGCCCGCAATCAAGCACGAAGTGCGCCGGGCAATGCCTGACCCGCTTCGGGGGCTTTCGCGGCCCCCCCGGGGCCACGGTCCCCCTCGCACCCAGCGGGAAGGCATTCCGCACCGCCCGGAATACGCGCCACACTCAATGTTCTTGCACCATAAAGTTACTGGCTCAAGCATCAGTTGCCCTCCCGGCGGTCAGGCATTGCCCTGGGTCGAGTGGGTTGACAGGTAGCAAGAAGCACAGGCAAGGATGAAACGCGGTGCCCCATCCAAACACACCTTGCCCGCAATCAAGCGCGCAACCCCGCCGGGCAATGCCACGTTGCTCCGCGGTCCGGCATCGCCCTCCACCTGCGCTGAAACCAGCGCGCCGTCACACTGTGAACCGGGCCACTACGGCCCCGGTGATCCGCTGCAAATCCATGGCCGAGATCGGAAAGACGTGATGCGGCGTGCCGGCAGCCGCCCAAACCTCGGCAAAGTCCGCAAGCCTTGGGTCCATCCAGATCGGCAGCGGTGTCATATGGCCGACCGGGGCCACGCCGCCAATGGCAAAGCCCGTGACGTCCCGGATCACCTGCGCCTCGGCCCGGTGCAAAGCCTCACCGGCTAGCGATGCGGCCCGCACAGGATCGACCAACTTGCCGCCCGCGGTCAGGAACAGATATAGCCGCCCGCTTCGGCCCTGAAGCAGGATCGACTTGACGATCTGGTCCAGCGCCACCCCCACGGCAGCGGCAGCTTCCGCCGCCGTGGGGGTGCTTTGCGGCGTCTGATGCAGGCCCACCTCCAGCCCGGCCCGGCGCAGGGCGTCCAGCACGCGGTTCAGGCTTTTGCTCATCTTCCCCCCTGATACCACCGCTCTATCCCAAACGGCCCCCCTTGCGACACGCCCGCGATTGACCCCGACCCGCCCAGACCGCATTGTCCGCCCATGAGCGCCACCTTTGCCTCCCGCCTGATCCGCCAGCCGCGCCCCCATGACCGCGCCGCCGCCGCCGAGACCGCCCGGCTTTTTGCCGACATGGCCCCCGAGGTCACCGGATTTCTGGCCGCAACCGCCGCCTGCGCGCCCTATCTGGCCAGCCTCATGGCGCGGGAACAGGATTGGCTGCGCGCGGCCCTGACCCAGGACCCCGACACCGCCCTTGACGGCGAATTCGCCGCAATCGCAGCCTTGCAGGCCGACACTTTGGCCCCGGGCCTGCGTCAGGCGAAACGCCGTGCGGCACTTTGGACGGCTCTGTGCGACATCGGCGGGCTTTGGCCCTTGGAGCAGGTCACTGCAACCCTGACCACCCTGGCCGACCTTGCCGTGAACACCAGCCTTCAACGCCTGGTCGGTGAAGAGATCCGCCGTGGCAAACTGCCCGGTGCCGCGCCCGACGACGCGGCAACAGCGGCCGGGATGGTGGCACTTGCCATGGGCAAGATGGGGGCGGGCGAGCTGAACTATTCCTCGGACATCGACCTCATCTGCCTGTTCGACGAAACCCGCTACCCCGGTGCCGCCCAAGAGGCCCGCGCCAGTTTCATCCGGGTGACGCGCCGACTGGCCGCGCTTCTGGGCGACATCACCGCCGATGGCTATGTCTTTCGCACCGATCTGCGCCTGCGCCCCGATGCCAGCGTCACGCCGGTCTGCATCTCGATGGCCGCCGCCGAAGCCTATTACGAGGCCGAGGGCCGCACCTGGGAACGCGCCGCCTATATCAAGGCGCGGCCCTGTGGCGGCGACATCGCGGCCGGGGCGCGGTTCCTTGCCACCTTGACCCCCTTTGTCTGGCGCAGACATCTGGATTTCGCCGCCATTCAGGACGCCCATGACATGCGCCTGCGCATCCGCGACCACCGGGGCCTGCGCGGGGCATTGGCGGTCGAGGGCCACGATCTGAAACTGGGCCAGGGCGGCATCCGCGAGATCGAATTCTTCACCCAGACCCGCCAGCTGATCGCCGGGGGGCGTGATGCCAGCCTGCGTCTGCGCGCCACCGTGCCCGGTCTGGCCGCCCTGGCCGCCAAGGGCTGGGTCACCACGCATGTGTCGGATGACTTGACCCGGCACTACCGCCAGCACCGCGAACTGGAGCATCGTTTGCAAATGGTGCTGGACGAGCAGACCCACAAACTGCCCGCCACCGCCGAAGGTGTCGCCCGCATCGCGGCCTTCATGGATCAGGACGACGCCGCGTTTCGCGCCGATCTTCTGGCCCGCCTTGCCCGCGTCGAAACCCTGACCGACGCCTTCTTTGCCCCGGCCCAGACCGAAGCCGGACCCGAACTTTCCGACCGTGCCCAGGCCATCGTCGAACGCTGGTGGCACTTTCCGGCTTTGCGTTCGGAACGCGCCCAGGGGATCTTTCGCCGCGTCCGCCCGGTGCTTTTGCAAAAGCTGTCCCGCTCGGCCAACCCGGACGAGGCTCTGGTCGAACTGGATGCCTTTCTGGGCAAGTTGCCGGCGGGGGTGCAGATCTTTTCGCTGTTTGACGCCAACCCCTCGCTCGTCGATCTGATCATCGACATCACGGCAACGGCACCCGCATTGGCCCGGCATTTGGCGCGCAATGCGGCGGTGCTGGATGCGGTGATCGGCGGCAGCTTCTTTGCCCCCTGGCCGGGGCGTCCGGCGCTGGTGCAGGATCTGTCCCAGCGCCTGGCGCAGGTTGGTGATTATGAAAAGGCGCTGGATAGCGCCCGGGTCTGGATGAAGGAATGGCATTTCCGGCTGGGCGTGCATCATTTGCGCGGGCTGATCGATGCGTTCGA
>JAYSWK010000295.1:0-1747 GCA_043718085.1 Rhodobacterales bacterium | reverse complement strand
TTTCGTTGATATTCCTGTTCCTGAACCGCCGATACCTGAGGGCCACGCGATGAAGATACCCGTGCTGCGGCTTTATACGATCGCCTATCTGGTCTTTCTGTATCTGCCCATCGTCATCCTGCCGATTTTCGCCTTTAACAACGCGACCGTCGTGGCCTTTCCGCTGCGCGGCTTCACGACGGAATGGTTCGGCGCGGTCTGGGCCGATGCCCAGTTGCGCGGCGCTTTGGTCAACAGCCTGATCGTGGCGTTCAGCACCTCGGTTCTGGCGACGACATTCGGGGTATTCGCGGCACGGGCCAGCACGCGCTACAACTTTCCCGGCAAGGGGCCGCTGATGGGTCTGATCATGTTGCCCATGGTGCTGCCCGAGATGATCATGGCCATGGCCATGCTGGTGGTGCTGTTGTCGCTGGGCATCAAGCTGAGCCTGTTCACGGTGATCCTGGGCCATGTGCTGGTCTGCACGCCTTTTGCCACGGCGATCCTGACCAGCGCGTTTCAGTCCCTGGACAAGTCGCTGGAAGAGGCGGCCTATGATCTGGGCGAGGATGCGTTTTCGACCTTTCGGCTGGTGATCCTGCCCCTGGTGACGCCCGGCATCATTTCGGCCATGCTGATCTGCTTCACCATCTCGATCGACGAATTCATCGTGTCGAACTTTCTGAAGTCGGGCGAGGAGTTGTTGTCGACCTATATCTACAGCAAGCTGAGGTTCCCCAAATATGTGCCAAATATCATGGCGTTGGGAACCATTCTTGTCTGTGTTTCAATCACCCTGCTGACCTTGGCAGAATTTTTCCGGCGTCGTGGCGTGGCCAGGACGGGCGGCAAGGATACCGGAGGCTTCCTGTGAGTTCGTCTGACAATCCCACGATGATCGAGTTCAAAGACGTTCATAAATATTATGGCGACTATCATGCGCTGCGTGGTATCACGGCCACGATCAAGGCGGGCGAGTTCTTTTCGCTGCTGGGTCCGTCAGGCTGTGGCAAGACCACGCTGTTGCGCACCATTGCGGGGTTCGAGGGGATCTCGACCGGCGTCGTGCTGATCGACGGCAAGGATGTGGCGCAAATTCCGGCCAACAAGCGGCCGACCAACATGGTGTTCCAAAGCTATGCGATTTTCCCGCATCTGACCGTGGCCGAAAACGTGGGCTTTGGTCTGCGCAAGGACCGGCGCAGCAAGGATGAAAAGGCGCGGGCCGTGGATGAGGCTTTGGCCATGGTGGGACTGACCGGCTATGGCGCGCGGGCGGCACATGCCTTGTCTGGCGGTCAGCGTCAGCGGGTTGCCCTGGCCCGCGCCCTGATCCTGAAGCCCAAGGTGCTGCTGCTGGACGAGCCTTTGTCCGCTTTGGACAAGAAACTGCGTGAAAACATGCAGATGGAACTGATCAAGCTGCAACGTCAGGTTGGCATCACCTTCATTCTGGTGACCCATGATCAGGAAGAGGCTTTGGTCATGTCGGACCGCATCGCCGTCATGTTCGAGGGTCAGATCGCGCAACTGGCCGATCCCGAAACGTTGTACCGGCTGCCCAAGACCCGCGCCGTGGCCAATTTCATCGGCACGATGAATTTCCTGCCGGGCAAGATCCTGTCGGAAGCGGGCGGCAAGGTCGAGGTCGAGGCGGCGGGCTTTGGCCGTTTCACGCTGGACGAAGCGCGGCAGGTCACCGGTGCGCCCAGCGCGTCGGGGGCGACCGTCGGTTTCCGGCCCGAGACGTTGACCCTGCTGTTCG
>JAYSWK010000294.1:0-4442 GCA_043718085.1 Rhodobacterales bacterium | reverse complement strand
AACACCGGAATCCGCATCAGTTCGCGCATCGAAGGTATGCCCAGAATGCGCACTTCGCCGCTTTGCCCCGAGGACCAGAAGCCATAATAGTCATCAAGCTGCCCCGGCTCGACCATGAAGCTTGTCGCTTCGGCCCCGGCGGAGGTGGCGGTGGCGGCCACACCCGCCGTTCCGGCGAGCAGGGCCAGACGCGATGCCCCAAGGCCGCCAAGCAGCGCGGCCCCCCCGGCTGTGGCACCAAACAGACCCCGGCGGCTGATGCCGGCTTTTCCATTCTCAGACATGATTTGGTCCTTTCATATTGGGGTGGTTGATCAGATCGCCGGGCAGCCGTGCGGGTGCCTCGACTTGCCCCACCGCGCCGCGCCGCTTGGCCTGACGGATGACGACGGGGCATTTGGTTTTGCTTTGGTACAGAACCTGACAGTTCAGGCAGTTCACGCATTCGTTCGGGTTGATCTCGCCCGTCGGGTGAATGGCCTGAACCATGCATTCATTGGCGCAGGTCTGGCAGGGTGTCCCGCATTCGGAATAACGCTTGAGCCAGTCGAACATCCGCAGCCGAGCCGGGATCGCCAGCGCCGCCCCCAGGGGGCACAGATAGCGGCAATAGAACCGCTCGACGAACAGCCCCGCCACCAAAAGCGCCACAACATAGGCCACAAAGGGCCAGGCGCGGACGAATTTCAGCACGATCGCGGTCTTGAACGGTTCGATTTCGGCATAATGCTCGGCCTGCTCGATCGACATCAGCGACGCGCCGAAAAGGCCAAGGAAGATCATGTATTTCAGCGGCCACAGGCGTTCATGCAGACCCCAGGGCAAAGTCCATTGCGGGATATGCAGGGCGCGCGCGGCCTTGTTTGTCAGTTCCTGCAAGGCGCCAAAGGGGCAAAGCCAGCCGCAATAGGCCCCACGTCCCCAGAACAACAGCGCCGCCGCGACCGAGAACCACAGGATAAAGGTCAGCGGGTCCAAAAGGAACGCCTGCCAGCTGAACCCGTTCACCAAGGCACCAAACAGCGCCATCAGGTTGACAACCGACAGTTGGGCATTGGCATACCAGCCAAGAAAGACCAGCGTGACGGTCAGAAAGCCGATGCGGAACCAATAAAAGACCTGGGCATTGCGCGTGGCCAGGCTTTGGAAGAAGAAGACCAGCGTCAGGACGGCCAGCAAGGCCGCCAGCACGGCAATCTCGACCTTCTTGTCCAGCCAGATCTTCTGCCACAGGGCCGTCTGGGCCGCCGTTTCATCCTGCACGGGGGCGGCGACGGCGTTGACCGCAACGGCGCGCAGATAATGCGGGGGTAGTTGATAGGCCAGATCAAAGGTGGTGAACACCTTTTCCAGCGCGGCGACCTGGCGTTGCACCAAAAGCTGGATCCGAAAGGGCCTGGTCGCATCAAAGCCGCTGTCGGCCGGGATGCGGAACAGGTCGGTCTCGGTGAAATCGGGCGCGCCCTTGGCGGCAATCGAGCCCAGTCGCTTGTGGTCATGATCATGGAAACGGACCGACACGTCGTCCTGCACCAACACAATCCGGTCAAAGATGCCGCCGCGCACATAGCCCGAGCCCTTGAAGGAAAAGATCCCCTTGCCAGCGATCATCACCGCCTGGTCACCGGGTTTCAGCCAGGCCGCAAGATTGGCCTGCTCGCCCGGACCCAGCAGGGCCGTGCCAATCGCAGGCACAGACACAAGCGCCACCTGCATTTCGGTAAAGGTCGTGTCGGCAGGGGCGGTTTCGGGTTTGGCGGTGGCGCGGGGGTCGCCCAATGCCGCGAATGCCGCGTTGACCTGGCCGACATCCAGCGCCAGACGCCGCAGGGTGCCATCCCCCTCCATTGCAAGCCAATTGGCCGGGGCCGTCGCGGTCGGATCAACCTCGAACGCAGGACCCACGACCGTCTCGGGCGCCAGCCCCCCCAAACCCAGCGCGCGGGCGACTTTCAGGCCCGAACGCAGGATGCTGTCGTCCAGCACCATCACCGTCACCGTGGCGCCAGAGATGATGTTCAGATCATGCTTGCCACCCGAAGCCGCCTCGGCCACCAGATCCATGCCGATATAGCTGGCCGCCAACGCCTTGACCTTTGCATCTGGAATACCAATCAGAACAATGGGTTCCGAATGCTTGACCAGCTTGACCCCGGTGATCACCCCTTTGTCGTCCAGGGCCACCATCGTATGAATGGGCTTGCCGGAATACCCGGTGGTTCCCACGAAATCCGAGGTGACAAAGACCCAGCCGATCTGCTGGCCGCCCTTCAGGACAGGGGCCACCGCCACATCGTCGCGGATCGCCCCAAAGCCATCCGCACCTGCCACCAGATCGGCGGCAGGAACCGTTGGCAGATATTTCGACAAGACCGTGTCAGCCAGACCCGGCAGGGCCGTCAACACGGCAAGCGCCAGGGCCAGAAACAGCCTGGACAGATGATATGACAAACGATGGGCCATAGGGTGCTTTTGTAGAAAGCGGGCCCGGCCAGCCTTGATTTAGGTCAACCCAAAGTCATTTAATGACGCCTGGGTCAAAAGATATCCCGATCTGCCCACAGCATCTGCAAACAAGCGCACTGGCGTGACGTCGACAGCAGGATCAGCCCAGAAGGCAGGCCAAGAGAACAATGGCGGCACCGGTCCATTGCACGGGGCTCATCACCTCGTCCGGCAGGAACCATGATGCGCTAAGCGTGGCCACCACGGCCTCGGACATCATCAGGATCGCGGCGCGGCCGGGATAAAGCACACGGCACGCCCAGAAGATCGCAAAAACGCTGGGCAAAAGCAGCAGGTTTGACGCAAGAAACGCCAGCGGCAGCGCCTGGGTCAGTTGCGCTGCGGTCGGGGCGGGTGTGGGCAACAAAAACACCCCCAGCAAAATGCCCATGCCGACGGCGAACAGAAACTGAAAGGCCGAGGTCGCTATGACCGGGGCCTCGGGCCAGCGTTTCATGCCCGCAGCCCCGAAGGCCCATAGAATTCCCGACGCCAGCGCCATGGCATCCCCCAGCGTCAGTGCCCCGGCCCCTGTGGCCTGCCCGCCGGACAGCAGCAGAAACAGGCCGGTCAACCCCAAGACGACCGACAGAACCCGCCGCATGTCAAGCCGTTCAGACAGCCAAAGCACGCCGATGATCGTGGACCAGATCGACGTCAGGTAGAACTCCATCGTCATTCGGATGACCGGGGCCAGGATGATCGAGGTCGAATACAACCCCAGACCGATCCCCGAAGTGGCCCCGATAAACGCGGCGGGCCAGGGTTGCCGCAGCACCTTGCGCCAGCGCAGGGCGACCATGGGCAGAAGAATGATCAACGGACAGAAGTTGAAGAAGGCAACGGCCCAGGACCCTTGCAGGCCCATGCGGTTCAACTCGCGCAATGGCACCCAGTAAAGGCCCCAGATTGACGCGCCGAAGAACAGCGCGAAGGCAGCAAGTCGTTGCTGGCGCGGGTCAGCCAAGGGTCACACCGGTCCAATCCTGATCGCCGTAAAGGTCGGGGTTGCGGCGGCGTTCGGCCTGATACCAGTCGGTGACATCGCCCATGGACCTTTCGCCGCGCAGATAGTCCTGCACAATCTCTTGAAGCCGGGCCTTGCCGAAGGAACGGTAATGGCCGCCGTGAAAGACATCGGCATCGATCAGGCGCAACCGTTCCAGCGTGTGGCGATAGGTGGCGGGGTCCGAATGGTAAAGACTGTCCAATAGGTCGCCATCATAGACGGCATCGCCCGAAAACACCGTCCTGCCCTTGCGGTCCCACAAGGCGATGGAACCGGGCGAATGGCCTGGCACATGCAGGATCTGATAGGCAGCGTCGCCCAGATCCAGCACATCGCCCTCGTCCAGATAGCCGGTCAGGGGGGCTGGGGTGATGCGGTAGCTTTCGGGCGAAAAGTCGGGATGTTGTTTGGGATCAACCACTTCGATCCGCGTCCAGTCGCCCGTATAGACCACGTCATGCGCGGTGGGATTGGCCAGGATATGCGCCTCGGCGTGGTGGCCAAGACGGCAATCAAATTCGTGCAGGCTGCCGGAATGGTCGAAATGGCAATGGGTGACCACCGCTTTCACCGGGCGGTCAGCCTCGTGCATCAGCCAGGTCTTCAGCGAGCCAAGCCCCATGCCGGTATCAATGACCAGATCGAAATCGCGCCCCCGGACATGCCAGATGTTGCAGCGCAAAAGACTGGCGACGCCGGTTTCCTGGATCAGGGAAATGCGGTCCGTCAGGCGTCGGGTCTTGAAAGCCATTCTGTTCCCCTACCAATCCGCGCCTGCGTTGATCTGAATATCCACATTGGTCAAGCCCGGAGCATCTTCACTGCAAAAGAAGTCGATCATGGCGGCGACTTCCTGGGGCTGAACGATGCGGCCCTGTGGATTTGACCGGCTTAGTTCGGCGCGGGCCGCGTCGCGCGTGATCTGCCG
>JAYSWK010000293.1:0-4443 GCA_043718085.1 Rhodobacterales bacterium | reverse complement strand
CGGACGCCTATGAACGGCTGATCATGGATGTGATCCGCGGCAACCAGACCCTGTTCATGCGCGGCGACGAGGTCGAGGCGGCCTGGGCCTGGACCGATCCGATCATCCAGGGGTGGGAGGCGCGGGGTGAGCGGCCGCAAGGCTATGACCCAGGCTCGTCCGGTCCTGAAGATGCGCTGATGCTGATGCACCGCGACGGGCGGCGCTGGCGCGAGATCAGGGGATGAAGCTGGTCACCTACCCATCGCGCGCGGCACTGGCAATCGGGCTTTCCACCTTGATTGCCAATGAATTGCGCGACGGCCTTGAAGCAGGACCCGTGACGCTTTGCGTGCCCGGTGGCACCACACCCGGACCGGTTTTCGATGCCTTGTCACATGCCGAACTGGATTGGTCCCGCGTGGCCGTCATGCTGAACGATGAACGCTGGGTGAACGAGGACAGCCCCCGGTCCAACACCCGCCTATTGCGCGACAGGCTGCTCAAGCACCGTGCCGCCATGGCTCGGTTGATCCCGCTTTACGCCCCGGTCCCCGAGCCTGACGATGCGATGCAGGCCCTGGGCGAGGTCATCGAACCACATCTGCCGATCCATGTCCTGCTTTTGGGCATGGGGGCGGACATGCACACGGCCAGCCTCTTCCCCGGTGCCGACCGTCTGGCCGAAGCCCTGGCGCCGGACGCGCCCATCCTGATGGCCCTGCGCGCCGTTGCCGCGGGCGAGCCGCGCATCACCCTTTCGGCCCGCGTGTTGCAGGCAGCACGCCACATCCACATCCTGATCACCGGTGCCGACAAGCGCGCCGCACTGGACCGCGCCATGGCTTTGCCCGTGCTGCAGGCTCCGGTGCGCGCGGTTCTGGACCGGGCCACAGTCCATTGGGCGGAGTAACAGATGCAAGACAAATGGCAGGCGCTGCGTGACCATCACGACAAGGTCAGATCCCGCCCGATCCTGAAGCTGTTCGAAGGGCAGGGCCGCGCCCAGCAGTTTTCGGCCCGCGCGGGCGCGATGCTGTTCGACTATTCCAAGACCAATATCGACGAAACGGCGATCAGCCTTTTGTTGGAACTGGCCGAAGTGTCCGGTGTCACCCAAAAGCGCGACGCGATGTTCAAGGGCGCCAGGATCAACGTGACCGAGGGGCGTGCGGTTCTGCACACCGCCCTGCGTGCGCCTGAAGGTGTCAAGGTCATGGTGGATGGCCGCGATGTCATGCCCGAGGTCCATGCCACCCGCGCCCGGATGGAAATCTTTGCCCGCGATGTGCGCGAGGGTCGTTTCACCGGGCTGGGTGGCAAGATCACGGATGTGGTGAACATCGGCATCGGCGGATCGGACCTTGGTCCGGTCATGGCGACGATTGCCTTGTCGCCCTATGGCGATGGGCCGCGCGTCTACTATGTCTCGAATGTCGATGGGGCGCATATTGCTGATACGCTGCGGGGGTTGAATCCGGAAACCACCTTGATCGTGGTCGCCTCCAAGACCTTCACCACGGTCGAGACGATGACCAATGCCGATACGGCCCGTGACTGGATGGCGAAAGCGGTCAAGAACCCCGGTGCGCAATTTGCCGCCGTGTCCACCGCTGCCGACAAGACCGCCGCCTATGGCATTGATCCCGCGCGGGTTTTCGGTTTCGAGGACTGGGTGGGCGGGCGCTATTCGCTGTGGGGGCCGATCGGGTTGGCGGTGATGCTGGCGGTTGGGCCCGAGGCCTTTGGCCAGTTTCTTAAAGGCGGGCGGGCGATGGACGAACATTTCCTGTCCGAACCCCTGATGCACAATTTGCCCGTTCTGCTGGCTTTGGTGGGCGTCTGGCACAATCAGATCTGCGGCTATGCCACGCGCGCCGTTCTGCCCTATGACCAGCGGCTTTTGCGCTTGCCTGCCTATTTGCAGCAGCTGGAAATGGAATCAAACGGCAAGCGCGTGGCCATGGATGGCAGCGATCTGGCCGTTGAAAGCGGCCCGGTGGTCTGGGGCGAGCCCGGCACCAATGGCCAGCACGCCTTTTACCAGCTGATCCATCAGGGCACCCGCACCGTGCCGTGCGAATTTCTGGTGGCGCGGCAGGGCCACGAGCCCGACCTTGCCCATCAACACCTGCTTTTGGTGTCGAACTGTCTGGCGCAATCCGAGGCGCTGTTGCGGGGCCGCAGCCTTGCCGAGGCCACGGCCCTGATGGCCAGAAAGGGGTTGACGGGGGACGAATTGGACCGTCAGGCCCGCCACAGGGTCTTTCCGGGCAACCGGCCTTCGACGATCCTGGCCTATCCGCAGTTGACGCCCTTCGTGCTGGGCCAGATCGTGGCGTTTTACGAACACCGGGTCTTTGTCGAAGGGGTGATCCTGGGGATCAATTCTTATGACCAATGGGGGGTGGAACTGGGCAAGGAACTGGCCCTGGCGCTGCAACCGATCCTTGAGGGGCGGCAGGGGACCGACGGCAAGGATGGCTCGACGGCCGCTTTGGTTGCTTATCTGCGGGGCTGAATGGCCGCACGGAAAGACAGCGTGACCCATTGCCGCCGAGGTCCTTGCCGACCCCGAGGGTAACAACTTCCGTCTTTTTCCGGGCGCACGACGCTGCAGAGTTTGCACCGAAAAGTGTATGAAAAACACGTAACATATTGAAATAAATATAAAAAAGGCGATGTCCAAGTTTTGGACATCGCCCGTCGTTTTCTACGGGCAGACCTACTTCAGGGCGGCCGTGACGATGACTTCGACCTTGTAATCCGGCGTGGCCAGCTTGGCCTCGCCCGTGGCGCGGGCCGGGGTGTTGCCGGGCGAGACCCATTTGTCCCAGACGGCATTCATCTGGCCAAAGGTTGCGATATCGGCCAGCCAGATCTGGGCCGACAGGATGCGGGTCTTGTCCGTGCCGGCGGCGGCCAGAATGCGGTCAACCTCGGTCAGACAATCGGCGGTTTGCTGGGCCACGGTGTCGCCCGGCTTGCCGACCTGACCCGCCACCCAGACGATCCCGTTGTAGCAGACCGCTTCCGACATGCGGGCCCCGGTGCCGATACGTTTGATATCGCTCATTTGAAAACTCCCTGTTCATGGACGACGCTTGCTAGCGCAGCGGGGCGGGAATTGGAAGGGCGGGGCGTTTGGGGGGATGGAGCGGGTGAAGGGAATCGAACCCTCGTCATCAGCTTGGGAAGCTGCTTCTCTACCATTGAGATACACCCGCGTGCCCTTCAGATAGCCTGAGAGCCGGGCGGGATCAAGGCATGGCGCGAAAAAAGGGCCCCCGGCTTTCACCGGGGACCCTACGCCAATCAAGACATCGTGGGGACGATTTGGGAGCCCTGACTGGCGTGGTTCTGCCCTGGGATCAGTCAGGCATCACATCTTGGGCAGAAGAACCGTGTCGATCACATGGATCACGCCATTCGACTGCGCGACATCGGCGATCGTGACGGTGGCCATGTTGCCCATCTCGTCCTCGATCATCACCTTGCCGTCCATGGTGGACAGGGTGAACTTGCAGCCGCCGACCGTGTCGACCACATGCTTGCCGCCATCGGCCTCGATCATGCCCATGATGTCGCCGGACATCGCATTGGCCGCGATGACATGGCAGGTCAGGATCTTGACCAGCGTGTCTTTGTTTTCAGGCTTGAGCAGGTTCTCAACGGTGCCGGCGGGCAATTTGGCAAACGCCTCGTTGGTCGGAGCGAGCACAGTGAACGGGCCAGCGCCCGACAGGGTTTCGACCAGGCCAGCAGCGGTAACGGCGGCCACCAGCGTGGTGTGATCAGCCGAGTTCACCGCGTTTTCGATGATGTTCTTGGTCGGATACATCGCAGCGCCGCCAACCATCGGATTGTCGGCAAAGGCCATGCCAGCGGAAAGGGCGAAAGCGGCGGCGGAGAGAAGAAGAGATTTCATGACTAAAGCTCCCTGAGCGTTTCTGGAGGGCGAGCCATTCTCGCCTCACATCAGGAAGAACGGAAAGCAGGGGGCAGAAGTTTCAACGCTCGCGTTTTCGTGAAGAAAATAGCGCGCAGTTCAGGCGTTGGTCAGCACGCCCTTGGCGACGATGGGGCCATGCGGCTTGCCATCGGGGGATCCGCCGGCCTGTTCCTGGGTGATGGCCAGAATTTCGCCGGGCGAGACGCCGGGCAGCGAAATCGTCTTGGTGTCGGGTGGCAGGACACCCAGCGAGACCGGCGGGTTGTCCCCGGCGATGATCCACAATTCGTGGGCATGGGCCGTGTCGGCGGGATCGCCCGCGACGCGGGTGATTGTCAGTTTGTCCTGGGTGATGACCGCTTCGTAGCGCAAGGTGCCGCCATCCGCGACCAGGGTGGCCGTATAGCTGGGTGCCACCGGGGTCAGGGCAAGATAGGCCACCACGGCCAGGGCTGCGACGGCGCTGCTGCCCCAGAGCCACAGATTGCCCAACAGGCCAGGCTTGGCGGGTT
>JAYSWK010000292.1:0-4443 GCA_043718085.1 Rhodobacterales bacterium | reverse complement strand
CTGGTCAGCCACGACCGCAGCTTCGTGCGCAATATCGGCACGCGGTTCTGGCTGATCGACAAAAAGCGCCTGGTGGAAATTGATGATCCTGAACACTTTTTCCAGCAGGAATTGGCTTAGGTTCTTGGCCTTTCCCAATGCAACAGGTCGGCTGATCCCGGTGTTTCAGGCCTCGACCAGTCGCGCCAGCAGGGTCAGATAGACCTCGCTCAGCCGCGAGAACACCTCTTCGCTAAGGGCAATCCGGTCCCCCGGCCAATAGCCTGTGACAGACGCATCGGGCCGCCAGCGCGCGTCGTCGGGAAACCGACCGTCGCCTGAAATTCCTTCCGCCAAAAGCCGCATCTCCAGCGTTATCTGGATGTGCGGCAAATTGGCTCCAAAGCGCGCGTGCAAAGCCACGACCATCTGGTTGAACACCAGGGCCTCGGCCTCGACTTTCGCCCCGGCCGCCGACCGCCCGGCGACCGCACGCCACATCTGGGCCATTGCCGCCATGTCTTTGCGGCAATCGGCTATCTGACGGCAAGGATCAGTCATGGGCTTCCCTGGTTTTCCACCTTACCCTAACCCATTTTCGAACCGCTGTTAATTTGCCATAATCTTGCCAATCTTTTTCCATAATTGCACCAATCCCCGCCAAGTGCCCTGCCGAACCGCCCTTTCCTTCGCCCCCCACCCCGTGTAACACCCCCGACCTGAACCGACCCCGAGAGAGAGAGCCATGCAAGGCAGCGCCAACCTCAACCTGATGATCAAGGCCGCCCGCAAGGCCGGTCGCTCCCTCGTCAAGGATTTCCGTGAGGTCGAAAACCTTCAGGTTTCCTCCAAGGGTCCCGGCGATTTCGTCTCCAAGGCCGATACCGAGGCCGAGCGCATCATCAAGGACGAACTGATGGGTGGCCGGCCGACCTATGGTTGGCTGGGCGAGGAAACCGGCCTGACCGAAGGGGCCGACCCGACCCGCCGCTGGATCGTCGACCCTTTGGACGGCACGACGAATTTTCTGCACGGCATGCCCCATTGGGCCATTTCCATCGCGCTCGAGCACAAGGGCGAAGTCATCTCGGGCGTGATCTATGACGCAGCCAAGGACGAGCTTTACTGGGCCGAAAAAGGTTCGGGCGCCTGGATGAACGACCGCCGCCTGCGGGTTTCGGGGCGCAAGCACATGGTGGACGGCGTCTTTGCGACGGGCATTCCGTTTGGTGCCAAAAAGACCCTTCCCGCCATGCTGGGCGACCTTGCCCGCCTGATGCCGCAATGTGCCGGTCTGCGGCGCTGGGGGGCGGCCTCGCTTGATTTTGCCTATGTCGCCGCAGGCCGTTTTGACGGATTTTGGGAACGTGAACTTAGCCCCTGGGACATGGCCGCAGGGCTGGTTCTGGTGCGCGAGGCGGGCGGCATTGTTCAGCCCCTGACCGAAGGCCAGGATATCCTGGCATCCGGTGCGGTCATCTGTGGCAATGACGGGCTGTTCGACAGCTTTTCCAAAACAATTCGCAACGCCTGACCGCGCCTGCGCAAAAGGCGATGGGGCGCTCAGCTTCCCGACACCTCGGCCAACAATTGCGCATTGCCCCCCGAGGCCGTGGTGTCGATGCAGACATGGCGCTCCAGCACCGCATGGGCCACATCCGGTCGGTCCGCAATCAAGGGCAGGATCGGACCTGACCGCGCCGCCAGGGCCCGCGCCCTGACGCGCCCGCCCGCCCCGTCGCCCCACCAGATCGCGCCAGAGAACCCTGAAAGCCGCCCAAGGGCCGCCGGGTCCAGCCCGGCCGCCTCGACCGCATGGCCCCCCAGGGCGCGGATCGCCTCGGCCTGTTCCAACGCCACACTGGCCCCCGGTCCAAGGCACAGCACAGGCGCCCTGGGAAGGGCGCTCAACCGATTGCTTTCCCCCGTTGGCCCGGGAAGAACCTGCGCCACGACACTCCCGGCAGCCCGGTCAACCGCCAGCGCCGCCGTGACACCCGTTTCGGTCGCGGCCCCGTCCGGTCCGTCAACCGGCCCCGCTGCAACCCGCGTGAAACGCGTAAGATAGTGCGGCCCGCCCGCTTTTGGACCCGTGCCTGATAAACCTTCGC
The DNA here is from genome assembly GCA_043718085.1 of Rhodobacterales bacterium. Taxonomy (GTDB): domain Bacteria; phylum Pseudomonadota; class Alphaproteobacteria; order Rhodobacterales; family Rhodobacteraceae; genus Stagnihabitans. Next base: position 2,353 of record JAYSWK010000292.1, on the reverse strand, counting down.
CACCAAAGGGCTGACTGCCCACCACGGCGCCGATCTGGTTGCGGTTGACATAGGTATTGCCGACGCGCAACGCCTCGACCACATCCTGCACCCGGTCATCGATGCGCGTGTGCAGACCAAAGGTCAGCCCATAGCCCGTTGCATTGACCTCGGCCACGACCCCGGCTACCCGGCCCGCCTTGAACCGCGCGATATGCAGCACCGGGCCAAAGATTTCCCGCGCCATGTCTGAAATGCCCCGCACACGGATCACGGTGGGGGCGACAAAACCGCCTTCCGGGACCGCAAGCTCCTTGATCACCCGCCCTTCGGCCCGCGCGGCCTCGATGTAGGCGCGGATCGAGCCTTGTGCACCTGCGTCGATCACCGGCCCGACATCGGTCGCCAGCACCCAAGGGTCGCCCAGCTTCAACTCGTCCATTGCCCCGAAAAGCATCTCTTCAACCGTGTCCGCGATGTCCTCTTGCACATAAAGGCATCGCAAAGCCGAGCACCTTTGCCCCGCCGATTGAAAGCTGGAGGCCAGGATATCCCGCACCGCCTGCTCGGGCAGGGCCGTGCTGTCGACCAGCATGGCATTCAGCCCGCCCGTCTCGGCAATCAGCGGCGCACAAGGCTCCAGATGGTCGGCCATGGACGCGCGGATCTTCAGCGCCGTTTCGGTCGATCCGGTGAAGGCCACGCCACCCACCCGCGCATCCCGCGTCAAAGCCACGCCCACGCCACCATCGCCTGGCAACAGCTGCAGGGCCGAGGCCGGAACCCCTGCTTTCCACAGCAATTCCACCGCCAGATCGGCAATCAGCGGCGTCTGCGGCGCGGGTTTGGCCAGCACAGCATTGCCCGCTGCCAAGGCTGCCGCAATCTGACCGCTAAAGATCGCCAAAGGAAAATTCCATGGTGAGATGCAAACGAAAATCCCGCGCGCCGGGGCGGTCAGCCCCTCTGCCCCATCGGCATAAAAGCGCAGAAAATCAACCGCTTCGCGCAGTTCCCCGACCGCATCGGCCAGCGTCTTGCCCGCCTCGCGTGACAACAAGGCAAATATCTTGCCAAACTCCGCCTCAAATAGATCGGCTGCCCGCCGCAGCGCCTTGGCCCTTATGTCGGGCATTGCAATCCACGGCTCGGCCAGGCGCAAAGCCGTGTCCACATCGGCCGGTGACGCGGGCAGCACATGACCAACCAGCGCCCCGGTGGCCGGATTGCGCACTTCGACGCGCACGGCCCCGACGCCATGCCCTGCCAACTTTGGCCGCGTCTCGAACAGGGCCGCCTCATATGGCTTCCGCGCTGCCTCGATCACGGCCAGATCGCCGCTATCCGTCAGGTCCCAGCCCTGCGAATTGGCCCGCGCACCGAAAAGACGCGGTCCCGTCGTGATGGCATGGCTCGTGACCGCCTCCATCGCCTCCAATGCGGTCAAGGGGCAAGCCGCGACCCGTTCGGGCGGCACATCCTCGTTGACGATCTGGTTGACAAAGCTGGAATTCGCGCCGTTTTCCAATAGCCTGCGCACCAGATAGGCCAAAAGGTCACGATGCGCCCCAACCGGCGCATAGATGCGGCACCGTGTCAAAGCTTCGGTCAAGACGATGTCATGCAGCCGCTCGCCCATGCCATGCAGGCGCTGAAACTCGAAACTGCGCAAATCGCACCCCATGCTGCGCGCCATGTCCAGAACGGCCGCCACGGTATGCGCATTATGCGTGGCAAACTGCGGATAGATCCGGGCTGTCAGACCCAGCAGTTTCCGCGCATTGGCCAGATAGCTTGCATCCGTCGCCTGCTTGCGGGTGAATACCGGGAACGACGTCAAGCCCAGCACCTGCGCCCGCTTGACCTCGCCATCCCAATAGGCGCCCTTGACCAGTCGCACCATGATCTTGCGGTCCAATTTGACGGCCAGATCGTGCAACCAGTCGATCACCGCCCCCGCGCGGCGGCCATAGGCCTGCACAACCACGCCGAACCCGTCCCAACCCTTCAGCGACGGATCGCTCAGCACCGCCTCGATCACCTCCAGCGACAGCGCCAGCCGATCGGCCTCTTCCGCGTCGATGTTGAACCCCAGGCCCGCCGCACGGGCCAGTCCCGCCAAGGCCCGCACGCGCGGCACAAGTTCGTCCATCACCCGCGCCCGTTTGGCCACCTCATAGCGTGGATGCAGGGCCGACAGCTTGACCGAGATCCCCGGATTGGCACGGATGTCCTGACCCTTGGCCGCAGCGGCAATCGCCGTGATCGCCTTGGAATAGGCCAGATGATAGCGCCGCGCATCGCCTTCGGTCCGCGCCGCCTCGCCCAGCATGTCGTAGCTGTAGGTATAGCCCTTGGCCTCCAACTCTTCGGC
>JAYSWK010000291.1:0-1752 GCA_043718085.1 Rhodobacterales bacterium | reverse complement strand
AAGATCATCACCTCCGACCCGCAGGTCAAAGGCATCCTCGTCAACATCTTCGGCGGCATCATGCGCTGCGACATCATCGCCGAAGGCGTGATCGCGGCGGTCAAGGAGGTGGGGCTGAAGGTCCCGCTGGTCGTCCGCCTTGAAGGCACCAATGTCGAGCTTGGCAAAGACATCATCCGCAACTCCGGCCTGAACGTGATCGCCGCCGACAACCTGTCGGATGCCGCGCAGAAGATCGTCAAAGCGGTAAAGGGGTAAGTCATGGCCATACTCGTCAACGAAAACACCAAGCTGATCTGCCAGGGCTTCACCGGGTCCCAAGGCACGTTCCACTCTGAACAGGCCATCGCTTACGGCACCAAGATGGTCGGTGGCGTGACCCCGGGCAAGGGCGGCAGCGATCACCTGAACCTGCCGGTCTACAACTCCGTGCATGAAGCGCGGGCCGCAACCGGGGCCAATGCCACCGTGATCTATGTCCCCCCGCCCTTCGCCGCCGATTCAATCCTCGAGGCCCTGGATGCCGAGATGGAGCTGATCGTCTGCATCACCGAAGGCATCCCGGTCCTCGACATGATGCGCGTCAAGCGTGCCTTGCAAAACTCCCGCTCCCGCCTGATCGGCCCGAACTGTCCCGGTGTGATCACCCCCGGTGCCTGCAAGATCGGCATCATGCCCGGCCATATCCACAAGCGCGGTTCCGTCGGCGTGGTGTCGCGTTCCGGCACCCTGACCTATGAGGCCGTGAAACAAACCACCGACCTCGGCCTTGGCCAATCCACCGCCGTCGGCATCGGCGGCGACCCTATCAAGGGCACCGAACATATCGAAGTGATCGAGATGTTCCTGGCCGACCCCGAAACCCAAAGCATCATCATGATCGGCGAAATCGGCGGTGCGGCGGAAGAGGAAGCCGCCCAATTCCTGAAGGACGAGGCGAAAGCCGGCCGCGGAAAACCCTGCGCCGGCTTCATCGCCGGCCGCACCGCCCCACCGGGCCGCCGCATGGGCCATGCCGGGGCCATTGTCGCTGGCGGCAAGGGCGACGCTGAATCGAAAATCGACGCCATGCGCTCGGCCGGGATCGTGGTGGCCGACAGCCCCGCGACCCTGGGCGAAGCCGTGATGAAATCATTGGGACGGTAACATGCGCATCCTTCTCACCTTGTTGCTGCTTGCCGGTTGCGTCACGACCGCCCCGGTCCAACAACCGACCTTTTGCGATTGCGCCCCGGTGACGACGGACGAAATGTCGATCGCCGCGACCGGCTTTCCGAATGCGGCCATCATATCCCAGGACGGCTATTCCGCGCCCGAAGCGGACGGCACCACCCATAAATTCGTCCAGTTCGACACCACCTTGGCAACCCCCGCGCAAATCGCCGCCGCCCCGGCTGCCCTTTGTGCGTCCCAGGAATTGACCCTTGTCTCGTCACAGATCGTGGCCCCCGGCCCGGATGACTTTCAGGCTGAAGATTCCATGTTCGTCAGGGCGATCTGCCAGTGATCCCCTCCGCAGGAGAATGACATGACCGAACAATCCCCCACCGCCGCCTTCCACTCCTCGTCCTTCCTGCAAGGGGCCAACGCCGATTACATCGACCAATTGGCCGCCCGCTATGCCCAGGACCCGTCCTCGGTCGATGCGCAATGGGCCGAATTCTTTCGGGCGACGGGCGATAGCGAAGCCGAGGCGCGCCATGCCGCTGCTGGCCCCAGCTGGGCCCGTGCCGACTGGCCGCCACAGCCAAC
>JAYSWK010000030.1:0-6239 GCA_043718085.1 Rhodobacterales bacterium | reverse complement strand
ATTTCGCCCACTAATGTGTGCTCAATTCGGTAATACGGATCAAGGAAACCAGACCCATGAAGTCACAGGCGCGCGTGGTTGTCATCGGAGGTGGCGTGGTGGGCGTCGGCACGCTTTACCATCTCGCCAAGAAGGGCTGGAGAGATGTGGTTCTCGTCGAGCGCAAGGAACTGACCTCCGGCTCGACCTGGCATGCCGCGGGCCTCTTGCCGCTGTTCAACATGTCCTATTCGGTCGGCCAGATCCACAAATACTCGGTCAAGCTCTATGGCGAGCTGGAGGCCGAAACCGGCCAGCACGCGGGCTTCAGCAAGGTCTCCAACATCCGCCTGGCGCGCACCAGGGACCGCTGGGACGAGTTCATGTATTACGCCGGCATTGCCGAAACCATCGGCATCAGGGTGAACAAGCTGACGCCGGCCCAGCTCAAGGATATCTGGCCCCTGTGCGAAACCGCCGGCATCATCGGCGCCATTCAGCACCCCGATGACGGCTATATCCAACCCGCCGATTTGACCCAGGCCATGGCCAAGGGCGCCCGCACCCGCGGCGCCGAAATCTACCGCAACACCGCCGTCACTGCCATTGAGCAGAAACCCAACGGCGAATGGATCGTCAAGACTGACAAGGGCGACATCGCCTGCGAACATGTCGTGTCCTGTTCCGGAAACTTCGCCCGCAAGACCGGCGCCATGGTCGGCCTCGATATTCCGGTGATCCCCGTCGAACACCAATATATCGTCACCGAACCCGATCCGATGCTGCAGGAATGGCGCAAGGCCAACCCCGAACACCCGGTGCTGCGCGATGCCGATGCCAAATGGTATGTCCGCGAAGAACGCGGCGGCTGGATCCTTGGCCCCTACGAATACGGCGCCCCGGCCCGCTTTCCCTACGAGGTGCCGCAAAGCTTCCGCGCCGACCTGTTCCCCCTGGATCTGGAACGGATCGAGGCGGAATACATGGCGATGATCCACCGTCTGCCTTCGTCGGAAACCGTGGGCCTCAAGGACGATTTCAACGGCCCGATCTGCTATACGCCCGATGGCAACCCGCTGGTCGGCCCCGCCCCCGGCCTGCGCAACATGTGGCTGGCCGAAGGCTTCAGCTTTGGCATCACCGCTGCCGGTGGCACGGGCTACTACCTGGCGCAACTGATGACCCAAGGCGAGGCCGAGATCGACATGGCCAGCCTTGACCCCAAGCGTTACGGCAACTGGATCACCACCGAATACGCCGCGCGCAAGAACGAGGAATGCTATAACCACGTCTTCATCCTGCACCACCCGGACGAAGAACGCGAAGTGGCCCGCCCCCTGCGCACCGCCCCCGCCTATGATCGCCAGCGCGAGATGGGCGCGCAGATGGGTCAGGTGAACGGCTGGGAACGGCCGAACTACTATGGCCCCAAGGACGCCCCCGCCACGTTTGACCACGACAGCCGCAGCTTCCGTCGCGGTGCCTGGTGGCCCCATGCGGTCGAAGAGGCCAAGGCTGTCCGCAACACCGTGGGCATCATCGACGCCGCCGCCTTTACCAAGCACCTCGTGCGCGGCCCGGGTGCCACGGCCTTCCTGGACCATTTCACCTGCAACAAACTGCCCGGCGTGGGCCGCATCAACCTGACCTATGCCCTGACCGAACACGGCACGACGCGCACCGAATACACGATCGTCCGCCTGAAAGAGAGCGAGTATTACCTGATCTCTGCCGGGGCCTGGACGGCCTATGACTATGATTTCCTGCAAAAATGCGCCGATGACTGGATAGCCCAGGGTGGCGGCCATATTGACATCCAGGACGTGACGACCCAGTGGGGCGTCTATGCCTTGGCCGGGCCGAATGCGCGCGCCCTGCTCAAGGATATCGTCAAGGATGCCGACCCCGACACGGTCCTGTCCAACAAACGCTTCCCGTGGCTGACCTGCCGCAACATCGAACTGGGCATGGCCCCGGTGCGGGCGATCCGCGTGGCCTATACCGGCGAATTGGGGTGGGAATTGCACTATCCGATCGAATTTGGCCGCTATCTGTGGGACCTGATCTGGTCGGTGGGGGCAAAGCACGGGCTGAAACCCGTCGGGGCACGGGCGCAGAACTGGCTGCGGCAGGAAAAAAGCTATCGCGCCTTTGGCAACGAACTGGGCCGGGATGCGACGCCGCTCGAGGCCGCTCTTGACCGCTTTGTCGATCTGTCCAAGGATTTTCGCGGCAAGGGCAGGATGCTGGAAACCGGCATCCGTTCGAAATGCTGCACCCTGCTGATCGACGGCCCCGCCGATGCCGATCCCTGGGGCAAGGAGGCTTTGTTGAAAGACGGCGTCAAGGTGGGGCGCCTGACCTCGGGCGGCTGGTCAGTGGCCTTTGGCAGGCAAATCGGCATGGGCTATGTCAGTCCCGAACTGGCCGAGGTCGGAACCCGGCTCAAGGTCAAGATGCTGCGCCAGGAATGGGATGCCCTTGTGGTCGAGGACAGCCCCTTCGATCCCCAGAACGCCCGCATCCGCATTGATGGCTGACGCCCCCGACTGGACTTTTCGGCCCGTCACCCCCGCGCTTTGGCCCGACATGCAGGCCCTTTTCGCCGGGCGCGGCGGGCCAAAGACCTGCTGGTGCATGCTGTGGCGACAGGATCTGGACGGCAAACGCGCGCCCGAACCTGCTGCCGACCGCCGCACCGCCCTGGGGCGGCTGGCATTGGCCGGGCGGCAAGTGGGTCTTCTGGGCTTTGACGGGGCCGAACCCGTCGCCTGGTGCAGCGTCGCCCCGCGCAACCATTTTGACGCCAGCCTGTCCCCCGCGCCCGATCAACCGGGCCTGTGGTCGCTGACCTGCTTTTTCATCCGCACCGACCACCGCCGCCAATCCGGTTTCGCAGCCCTTCTGAACGCCGCCGAAGCCACCGCGCGTCAAAACGGCGCCACCGCGATCGAGGCCTATCCCGTCGATCCTGACAGCCCCAGCTACCGTTTCGCGGGCTTTGTCCCCTCTTTCGAGCAGGTCGGCTATGTCGCGGTCGGGCGGGTTGGCCAGCGCCGCCACATCCTGCGCAAGGACTTGTGATCCCCATGGGCCCCGATTTCCGCCTGACCACCGCCCGCCTGACCCTGCGCCCCGTGACGCCCGCCGACCGCGCCGACCTGATCGCCTTGGAGGCCGACCCCGCGGTCATGCGCTATCTGAACGGTGGCCACCCTGTCCCGGACGAAGGGCTGCCGGGGGGCGACTACCTGACCCCGCGTGGAACCGAGCCAGAGGTCCTGGCCGCGCTGGACCGCGCCAATGGCCGCTTTCTGGGCTGGTTCGCCTTGTTTGATGACATCATGGTGGACGGGCTGCGCACGGCTGAAATCGGCTACCGGCTGGCCTGCGCTTTCTGGGGTCGGGGCATTGGCTGCGAAGGGGCCCGGGCCCTGATCAGCCAGGCTTTGGGGCCAATGGGGTTTGACCGCGTGCGGGCCACGACGATGACCGTCAATCTGGCCTCGCGCCGGGTGATGGAAAAGGCCGGGATGCACCATGCCGCGACCATCTTCCCGGTCTTCGCCGACCCGATCCCCGGCGCGGACCTGGGCGAAGTCATCTATGAAATCCGCAAAAGCAGCTGACCCGGCAAAGGGCCAAATCCTGCCCTACCGGGCCACGAACTGCGCCCAGTCCCGTGCCGACCCGGCAAAGACGTTCAGATCGACATTGCCCGCAATCCCCGACACCTGCCCTGTGCCCGTGTATTGCCAAAAGCCCCAGGCCTGCCCCGGATAGGTCTGGCGTACCGGTGCGGCGACCGATCGCAGCCAGAAGGTGACCCCGCTCAGCCGCCCAAGATCGTTGTCGTCATAGAAATCGGGCGTGGTGTAAAGGATCGGCCGCTTGCCGTAATGCCGTGCCACGGCGTTCAGGAACACCCGTGCCTCGGCGCGCACCTGCGCAGATGCCGGACGGGTGCGGCAGGTGGGCGAGGTTGGGGTCCATTCCATATCCAGCACGGGCGGCAGGGCCGCGGGGTCGCGCGGCACATGGGCGATGAACCAGCGCGCCTGTTCGGCGGCGGATCGGCAATGGTAAAACAGATGATAGGCCCCGCGCCTGACCCCCGCGGCCCTGGACCTGGTCCAATGGCTGGGGAACATTGGGTCAAAGACATCGCCGCCCTCGGTCGCCTTCACAAAGGCGAAATTGACCCCGGCACCGCGCGCGCGGGGCCAATCGACCCCGCTTTGCCACCGCGACAGATCCACCCCTTGCACCGCATAGTGCTGCGGCAGGCGCCCGACATCGGGATGCGGGTCGCTGTCACCAAAGGCCGGGGCGATGACGGTGACCGCGGGCGGATTGTGGCCCGGCGCGACCGCGCGCCGTGGTGCGGCGCAACCGGCAAGGGTCAGACAAAGGATCGCCAGAAAGAAAACCCGCTTCATGCCCCTGTTCTGCCAAAGACCGCAGGCAAAGTCACCCGGGCCCCTGTGGCTTTGGCAGCATATCGCCGGGGTGTTCCGCGGGTCCCCGACCCCGAACCTGAACCGATTTGAACATCCCCATTGGCGCCGCTATGCTGAACCGGACCGGAAAAGGGGCAAAGAATGACCGAATGGTGGCGTGGTGCGGTGACCTATCAGGTCTATCCAAGGTCGTTCCAGGATGACAATGGCGACGGCATCGGCGATCTGCCGGGCATCACAAGCCGGTTGGACCATATCGCCGATCTGGGCTGCGACGCGGTCTGGCTCAGCCCGATCTTCACCAGCCCGATGAAGGACATGGGCTATGACGTGTCCGACTACAAGAATATCGAGCCCAGCTTTGGCACCCTGGCCGATTTCGACGCCCTTGTGGCCAAAGCGCATGCGCTTGGCCTCAAGGTCATCATCGATCAGGTGATGAACCACTGCTCGGATCAACACCCGTTCTTTGCCGAAAGCCGGTCCAGCCGCACGGGCCCCAAGGCCAACTGGTTCATTTGGGTCGATCCCCGCCCCGATGGCACGCCGCCCAACAACTGGCTGTCGGTCTTTGGCGGTCCGGCCTGGACCTGGGACGCGCGGCGCAAGCAGTACTATATGCACTCGTTCCTGGCCGAACAGCCCGAGTTGAACTTCCGCAACCCCGAGGTGGTGGAATACATGGAAGGCGTGCTGCATTTCTGGCTGGACCGCGGCGTTGACGGTTTTCGCTTTGACACGGTCAATTACTTCTTCAAGGACGCCCAGCTGCGCCATGACCCGGCCGATTACCGCGTCAAGACGCGGCCCGAAGGCAATCCTTACAACATGCAGTATCACCTGTTTTCCAAGAACCAACCCGAGAATCTGGGCTGGCTGGAACGTATCCGCCGCGTGCTGGATCAGCATGGCGATACCACCTCGGTGGGCGAGGTCGGCGAGGCCCATGTCGGCATCCGGCTGATGGGCGACTATACCCAGCCCGGCCGCCTGCATCAGTGCTACAGCTTTGACATGCTCGGCCCCGATTACTCGGCCGCCTATTTCCGCGACCATATCCAGGCCTTCTACCAGGGCGCGCCCAATGGCTGGCCCATGTGGGCCTTTTCCAACCACGACGTGCCCCGCCATGTCAGCCGCTGGGCCAAACATGGCGCCAACCCAGAGCATTTGGCCAAACAGTCAGCCATGCTTCTGGCGGCGATGCAGGGATCGCTGTGTCTGTGGCAGGGCGAGGAGTTGGGCCAGACCGATACCGAACTGGGCTTTGACGAGTTGACCGATCCGCAGGGCATCGCCTTCTGGCCCGAACCGATCGGGCGCGACAATACCCGCACGCCCATGGTTTGGGACGCCTCGCCCCAGGGCGGCTTTACCAGTGGCAAGCCCTGGCTGCCGGTCAAACCCCCGCAACTGGCCCGCAATGTCGCCAGCCAGAAGGGGGTCGCAGGTTCGGTGCTGGAGTTTTACCGCCAGGTGCTGGCCTTCCGCCGCACCAAAGCTGACCTGATCACCGGTGCCACGACATTCCACGACCTGCCCGAACCCTTGCTGGCCTTCACCCGGGGCCAGGACGTGCTGTGCATCTTCAACCTATCGCCCCAGGCCCGCGTGGTCGAGGTCGAAGGCGTCAGCGCCGTGACCGGTCCCACGGTCGAGGCAAAGCTGACGGGCCAGACCCTGACCCTCGGCCCCAATGCCGCAGCCTATCTGGCCGTGAACGGCGTGGTGAAGATCACAGCCTGAGTTTGGCAGTCCCACCGGTTGCAACCGGCAAAGGCGGGGGGCTGTCTGCCCCCC
>JAYSWK010000290.1:0-1754 GCA_043718085.1 Rhodobacterales bacterium | reverse complement strand
GCGGTCAATTCCCTAAGAGCCCGATATGCAAACAGTCAAACGCCGATGCGCCCAAACCGCCCACATATCTCTTCATAAATATACAACTTCAAAGAGCGCGGACACAAAACATGCAGCACACCCGAACTTCGGGCGTATCTGCCGTCTTGCCTCCAGATTGTCATCGCAGCGTTTCACCGCCACTTCCGCAACATCCGATCCCGCGTTTCCGCGCCACGTCTGCTTCGGTGAGCCGCTATCTAGGCCGGGTCGCGCAAACCCGCAAGAGGAAAAAACGCTTCATGTGACGATTTCTTGACAGACCCAGGAAATGAAGGGGTTTGCGCGCCCCTGCCCGCGGCATGGCGCAGCGATTGCCCGCAATTCGGGCCGAAATCGGCCCGGTCGGCTGCCATGTCAGGCGAACTCGACCGCGGAATGGGTGATCCGGCCCTCTGAAATGGTCAAAGCGATTCCCAGACGGCCAAGAGCCGCGGGCTCTGTCGCCTCGATATCACCGTCGATCAGCACCAGATCGGCGGCCAGACCAGCCACCAGCCGCCCGCACAACCCCTCCAGATGCGCGGCCCGTGCCCCCCCGGCCGTATAGGCCTGCAGTGTTTCCATCAGGCTCAGACGCTCATCGGCCGCCCCCTCATAGGGCACGCGGGTCAGCACGGCCTGTATCCCGCGCAGCGCCGAAACATCGGCGATCGGCCAGTCGCTGGCAAGGCACACCCGTGCGCCCAGATCTGTCAGCGTGCGGCAGGTATAGGCGTCGCGCCAGCGGGCCCGGTCAATGACCGTCTCCATGGCGCCCAGCGGGAAATCCATGGCCCCGGGCGGATGCGGCGGCTGCAGCGATGCCGTGATTCCAAGCTCGCCCAGCCGGGGCATGTCGTCCCGTGTGATCAGTTCGATATGCTCGATCCGGTGGCGCAGATCGCGCAGGCCGTTGGCCCGCCCCGCCGCCTCATAGCCGTCGATCGTGGTGCGCACCGCCCCGTCGCCGACGCAATGCACCGCGATCTGCAATCCCCGGCGGTCAATCTCGGTGCAGATCTGCTTGAACCGCTCCGGCTCGAACAGTGGCATGGCGCGGTGACCGGGCACACCGGGATAATCCTCGGTCATAAAGGCGGTGCGGCTGTCGATCACGCCGTCCATGAACATCTTGACAAAGCCCGACATCACCCGCCCGCCCGCAAAGTCGGCCGCCATCGCCGAGGCCCGGTCCAGCTCCGCCAGATCCGCGTCGGGTTTCAGGTGAAACGGCACCTTGACCCGCTGCAGCAGGCGCCCCTCGGCCTCCATCTCGGCCAAAAGGTCCAGCGTATAGCGGTTGCCATCCATCGTGACCAAAGTGGTGAATCCATGGGCCGCACAATGCGCCATGCCGCGCGCAATGTGGTCCTTGTCGACCGCCCGGTCGGCGACACTGACCGGTTCCGGCGGCTCGGACCCCCGCGCGATCCCGACATACATCCGCGCCACACCAGCCAGCGCCAGCACGGCGTCGAACGCCTCGAACTCGCGCAACTCGCCGGTGGCCAGCCCGTCCGGCCCCATGACCACCTCATGCCCCTCCGGCATGACGGCGCCGTGCAACAATCCGGCCTGCCGCAGGGCCGCCGTATTGGCCCAGACCGTGTGGTGATCCATCGCCCGCATGGCAATCGGGCGGTCCGGGCTGACCCGGTCCAGATCGTGCCGCGTGACCGGCTTGCCCAGAATGGCGTAATCGACCCCTTCGGCCATCAACAGCGCCGTCTCCG
>JAYSWK010000289.1:0-11268 GCA_043718085.1 Rhodobacterales bacterium | reverse complement strand
AAGCGGGATGGGTTTTCATGGAAGCAAACCCCATCGGGAAACGCGTTCGAGCGAATGCGAGAGGCAGCGTTTCCCGATTCCATGCAAACCCATCCCGCACTAAGCTTTCCCGATCGGGAGCCGCGCCTGGAACGGCGTCAGAACGCCTTGAAGGTCATGGTCGTCAATGTCCGCACGATGCCGGGAATGTCGAAAAGCCTGTCCGACAGATAGCGTCCGACGTCCTCTTCATCGGGAATATAGACCTTCGCGATCAGGTCATACTCACCGCTGGTCGAGTAAAGCTCGCTGACCACTTCACGGTCATAGATGGCATCGGCGACCTCGTAGGTCTTGCCGGGGGTGCAGCGGAACTGGACGAAAACGCAAGGCATGTCGGTCTCCTTTTGGCCAAGCCTAACCTTCCACCCCGCCCTCCTGCAAGGCCAGCCCGTGTTCTTGCAAAGCCAAAACGGGGGCCGCGCGCAAATCCTCGATCGTCAGGGGGGTCTTGGGCAAGGCAAGTCGGTTGCGCACCACCCAATGCAGCCGCTTTTCGGCCCGTGTGATGGCGACATAGGCCAGACGCTTCCACAAGGGCATCCCCGCTTCGCTGCGCCCGGCCTGGGCTGCGGCGTAAAGATCCGGGGCAAAGACCTGGACATCTTCCCACTGCGACCCTTGCGCCTTGTGGATCGTCACCGCCGCCCCGTGCAGAAACGCGGCACCCATGCGGGCGGCGCTGGGGATGAACGGCTCTTCCTCGTCCGGCTTTTCGATCTTGATGATGCAGGCGGCCGAAACCTGCGGGTCCTCGGCCCCGACCACATGGATGCGGGCAAAGCCGTCGCGGCTGCCGGGCCCCAGATAGATCACCTGCGCCCCTTTGATCAGACCCCGCGCCTCTAGATCGATGCGCTTCTTGCGGTGCTTGAGCGGCAGTTCGATCCCGTCGCAGATCAAGGGCTCGCCCGGCAGCAATGCGTCCTCGGGCGCACCATGGGCCGCGCGAAAGGCATGGATCAGCTTGATCCGCGTCACATTGCGCCAGACCAGAACCGGGCTGCGCGCCATCATGTCGCTTGACACCCGCTCGGCCCAGATCACCCGGTCGTCGCGGCTGGCGATGTCCTGCACCATGGCCTCGAAATCCTGAAACCCCATGCGCTCGTCGCCCAAGGCATGGGCCAGGTCCAGGATGGGATTGTCCTGGGTTTGCCTGTGGATGCGGTGCAGGACCAGACGGCGACTGGCGGGCAGCTTGTCAAAGACCATCTCGCCCGAATTGCCGACCGGGGCCAATTGTGCGGGATCGCCAAACAGCACCAAAGTCGGAAAAATCTCGCGCAGATCGTCCAGTTGCCTGGCGTCCAGCATCGAGCTTTCATCGACAAAGCCCACATCCAGCGGCTCCTCGCGCCGCTTCCAGCCCTGGATGAAATCGCTGCCCCGCAGACCCGCCGCCGCCAGCGCCCCTGGGATCGAGCTGACCTGCTGGTAAAACGCATGGGCCCGGTCCAGCGCCAGTTCCGTCAACCCCTCGACCGCCGGGCGCGGTGCCTGTCCAGCCAACCATTCGGCGATCTTTTCGTATTGCGGGTCATAGACCGGGGTATACAGGATGCGGTGAATCGTTGTCGCCGGAACGCCGCGCAGGCGCAGCACCGAAGCGGCCTTGTTCGTCGGGGCCAGCACGGCCAGGGTGCGCCGATCCTTGCGCCGCCGCCCTTCGAAATCGGCCGAAACCACATCGACCCCGGCGGCCTTCAAGGCACGGTAAAGGCTGGCCAAAAGCATGGTCTTGCCCGACCCCGCCTTGCCCACCAAGGCCAGAACGCTGGCTTTGCCTTCGGCCCGCGGGCTTAGCGCCGCTTCGGCCAGGTCAATCCCCATCCCGAACAATTCCGCCGTCACCCGATCATAGGCCTCGGCCTGATCGTCCGAAAAGATCATCGCATCGCTGTTCATGGCCGGACCATAGGCAATCCCCTTGCCAGTGGCCAGTGCAGCCATTGCCGATCGCATCCGGGCTAGGGTCAGTCTGGTTCAGGTGCCTTGGGCGCCGCAGATGGCACGGCTTGACCGCCGATCTCGGACCGGGCGACCTGCAGCGTTTCGTCCGCCTTGGCCGCAAGCCCGGCAAATCCATTGGCCTCGGCATAGGACTTCAAGTCCTTCAGCACATCGAAAACCCAGTCATGCCCCATGAAACCCCCAATTGCAACTGCATCAAACGCCGCTTGTCACAGCGCCGAGGCTAGCCTGACAGGTCGCAACAAATCGTAACTGGCCGCCACAAATTCTCGATCAAATCCAACCATTCAACCTTCCAGCCGCTGCTCCAGGGCGGCGGCATAAAACGCCAGCACCGCGTCAACCCCGGCCAGCGGCACGAAATCCGCCCCGATCAGGCCGCGACGCATCAACTGCTCGCCCGCTTCACGAACCGTTGCCGCCATGCCCTGCGGCGCCAGTTTCAACACGGCACCCGCGGCCAGAAGCTGGTCCGCCAACTGCGTGGCCAAAGCCAGCACTTCGGCCTCGCCCCGTGCCCCGCGCTGCAAGGCCATGGCGACCAAAGGCACGGGAACCACCGGCACGGTCCTGGCAATTTCCGCCATCAGATGCAAACCAAGCGCCTCGGTGGGCTCGCCACTGTGACCGGGCAGAAAGTCCGCCAGCGAAATCGGCGTGCCAAAGGCTGCCGCCGCCGTGCCAAACCCCTTGAACCGTCCGGTCAACTTGCGCCCCAAAAGCCTGAGCACCGCACCCAATGCAGCCCAGGGCCGCACCCGGAACCGCCGCGTGCCCGATGCTGCCGCCTCGATCAGGATGCGGTCCTCCAGCACATGATCATAGGCGATCCCCACGGGCACAAAGACCACATCCCGTCCACCGGGGCTGAACCCGGCAAGAATATAGCTGAGTATCCCCAGACGCGCCGCACCGACCCGCCCATCCAGGCTTAACCCGCCTTCGGGAAAGATCGCCTGGGTGATCCCCTCGGCCGTCGTCATCTGCACATAACGCGCCAGAACCCGGCGATACAGCGGATTGCGGCTGCCCCGCCGGATGAAATAGGCCCCCATCGTCCGGATCATGCCCGACAGGGGCCAGACCCGCGCCCATTCCCCCACCGCATAAGAGATCGAGGCCCGCCGCGCCACCAACCATGTGACCAGCACATAATCCATGTTCGACCGATGGTTCATCACGAAAATCACTGTGGCCGCAGGGTCTATCTGGCCCAAAGCATCGTCGGGCTTGCCGAAACGCACGCGATAAAGCGCCCGCGTCAGCCAGCGGGCGAGACGGATCGCCACACCGAAATACAGCGTCGTGGAAAAGCCCGGCACAATTTCGCGGGCGTAATCCCGCGCCTCTTCGAACACGACGGGCACGGGTCTGCCGGTTTCGGCCGCATGTTCCGCGACCGCCTCCATCACCTTGGCATCATAGACCAGCCGGGCGATCCGGTCCTGCCGTTCGGCCAGTTTGAACAGATCCACAGGCCGGTCCAGCCGGGCGTTCAACCGTTGCAACGCGCGTTCCATCCGGGCGCGGAAGAACCAGCGCACGGATGGGAACAGGAAATTAGAGGCGAACGACGTCATCGCAAAGGCGATGATCAGCAAGAACAACCATAAAGGCAGGGAGACGGTCTGCGTCATTCCGCCTTCATGACACGACCTCAGCCTTGCCGCAAAGCCTTCGCGTCAGAAACCGTCATTCGGTATAGGTATACTCACCGATTTCGCAGACGTTCACATTGTCCCTTTGCAGCACTTCGCCATCGGCAAATTCAGCGCGGAAATCGAACTCGCAATAGCCGTATTTATTGTCGAAGTTCAGCTTCATCGAAGAACCGCTTTCCAGGGTCGAGTTGCCCATCACATCGCTGCCCCAATGGTCCGCCCCCGAATTCGTGCTGTAAAAGCGATAGATCGTGACGCCCGTTTGATTGATGATCCGCACGTCGCGGTTCTCGGCAGCGGCGGTCGAGGCGAAAGCCGCCAGAACACATCCCGCCAAAGCCAGTTTTACGCCTGTAGTCCTCATGTCATTGCTCCTTGAAAAAATGCGGCACTGGGCGCAACCTGCTGGCCAAAAACGCCAATTTCAAGTCCTTTTTCGCACCACCTTGCGGCTTTCCAGCGTGCCAGGACAAGGCCGAACGGCGGTCCCGCCGCCCTTGAACCCGTCCCGGATCCGCCCCGTTCTTTCGCCCTTGCCAGCCCCTGCGCCATCCCTGTTAATGGACAAAGGACGACTGGCACTTTCCCCTCAATCCAAGGTATGAACCACGATTCCCAGCGATCAGGAGCAGACATGACATTTCACATCGGAGCCAAGCCCGGCGACATCGCCGAAACCGTCCTTTTGCCCGGCGATCCCTACCGCGCGCGCTGGGCGGCCCAGAAATATCTGGAAAATCCCGTATTGGTGAACGAAGTGCGCGGCATGCTTGGCTTTACCGGCACCTGGCGCGGTCACCGGGTGACGATTCATGGCTCTGGCATGGGTATGCCGTCGCTGTCGATCTATGCCAATGAATTGATCCGGGATTACGGGGCCCAGACGCTGATCCGCATTGGTTCGGCCGGGGCATTGCAGCCCCATATCAAGGTGCGCGATGTCGTGTTGGCGCAAAGCACTTCGACCTATGGCAACCCCTCGCGGTCGATCTTCCGCGATCTGAATTTTGCGCCCTGCGGCGATTTTGGCCTTTTGTCGGCCGCCCACAAGGCCGCGCTCAAGATCGGCGTGCCGGTCCATGTCGGCGGCATCTATTCTTCGGACACGTTCTACGACGAACGTCAGGATCTGAGCGAGCAATTGCAACGCCACGGCACCCTGTGCGTCGAGATGGAGGCGGCCGAACTTTACATGCTGGCCGCCCGCTACAACCGCCGCGCCCTGGCGGTTCTGACCATTTCGGACCATATTCTGACGCATGAGGCCCTGCCCGCAGACCAGCGTGAAACCAGCTTTGGTGCCATGGTCGAAGTGGCGCTGGAAGCGGCCTTCGCCTGAGGTCACCTTACGGGGAATGGCTGCGATCATATCCGTTGGTTGGGGGCATCCGCCAGCCAACGGGCGGGGCCTTGGGGTGAAAAACCTCGATCAGCAGCGGATGACAGGCGGCTTGATCCGAGGAATGCTGCGTCGAACAATCGCCACCCGGGCAGGCAGACAAGGCGCCCAAAAGGTCGATTTCAGCAAAGAATTCAAGATAATCGCCCGGCCGAACCGGGGAAGCTTTCATGAAATACTGCCCCGTGTCCCGGCTGAACCCGGTGCACATGAACACGTTCAGCACATCATGGACATGGGCCTCGGCGTCCCGAACCGGAATGCCCATCTCAGCGGCCAAGGCGCGGCTCAGGTTGGAATGGCAGCAGTGGTGATACTGTCCGCCGCTCAGCAGGTTGTGGGTATAAGGATCGCAGCGCGTGCCAATGACATCATGGACCGAGGCGCCAAAACGGTCGAACCCGTACCAGTCCAGCGTGTCATCGGTAATCGTCGCCATGGCCCGCAGATCGGGCAGGCCGGACCACAGCCGATCTTGCGTCGAAAGATGCGTGCCATGCAGGGCCCGTGTCTTGCCGGAATAGAAGCGTTCGGAAATATCCTTGGCATTCCACAGGTTCAGATCACCAACCTGCGGTCCTTCGACACTGCGGATGCGAAAAAAGCTGCCCGCCGGAACCTTGAAGCACTTTGCCTGTCGTGGCGGCACCAGAACTGATGCGCCCAGGTTCCACCCGATGCGCGCCGCGCGGTAGCTTGCCAGATCCGGCATGGGCAAACCTTCGACCGGATAGCAGATCACGGGCGGCACAGCCGATGCCTGGGCGGCATGGTGCGGTCTGACATGCTCGGGCCGTTTCAGCTTCATCCAAACCTCCGCCGGCTCCCGCCATTCGGGCCCGCAAGTTGCCCTCAGGCCAGCGCCCCGGCAAGGACCGGTCCGCGGGTCGGGGCCGGCATCAGGTCTACCGGGGCACGACGGCGTTGCACAAGGGGGGTCACGGTCTGGGCCAGCTCCATCTGGATCTGTCGCTTGGCCGAATATCTGGCCGGCATCTGCAGGACCCCATATTGCCTGCCGTCTTCTTCGTTGCGGTAAGTCTCGCCCAGCCGCGAAACGTCATAGCCGATGTGCCGCAAGGCGCGCATCAGGTGCAGCGACGACAAGCAGATCAGCTCCTCTGCCCCATGGTCGGTGACCAGATCAACCAGCCCGTCCACGATCAGCCGCATGCATTCGCCCCGCTCGAATTGCGTCGTCAGCGCGGAAGAGATCACCAGCCGCGTGCATTCCCAGACCTTCGGGCTTGCGATCTCGACCGACATGATATGGGGCGGGATATGGGGCAGCTTGCCGGAATAGGCGTCGCGCAGCATATAGGTATGCGCGCCCCAGGTGGCCGTCGTGGCCATGGCCCGCGCCCCGCCCACGACCTTGCCCTCGTGCAGAACCAGCGAATAATGGGCGACGGGCGTGTCGTACTGGTCCATCTCGACCTCGTCGTTATGGGGGACATCCCACTTCAGCTCGTCCACGAAGACCTGCTTTCGCAGTTGCAGGAACTCGTAGAATGCGCGTCCGTGTCTGTGGAAATCCGAAAAGTCGAAGCGGATATTCTCCATAATTTTCCCCTATGTCAGAATGGCAGGTCCGTAGAATGATCTTAAACTGCCGTAAGTTGTATTGCTCAATGATTCTGACACTATGAGTGGAAAATTCGGCTGATTATCCGCCAAATGGAAACAATTTTTGGGGATAAGAGCTAAAGGATGCGCCGCGCAGCAGCGATCGACGCGGCCTGAGACAGGGTTTTCGCCCCCAACTTGCGCTTGGCATTGTTGAGGCGGGCCTTGATGGCGCTTTCCGATATCCCGATTGCGGCGGCGATCTGTTTCAGGCGCAGCCCTTCGGATTGCATCTTCAGCGCCTGAACCTCGGCGGCGGTCAGGGCGGCTTCGGCATCAGCGCCGGAATGCAGTTTTGAAATGATCGATTGCAGGGCTTTCAGGTCCGCCGATTCAAACTCGCGGTCATCGCGGAAGAAAAGCCCATAGCTGCGCCGACCACGATCCGCCGGGGTCACGAACGAAACCGCAGCCCCGTGGTTCAAACCGAACACGGCGGCGCGCTCGCGCACTTGCTGGGGGTCGGGAATGCCGATCTCTGAAAATCGGACCGCCCCGGTGTTGGCATAGACCCATTTCATCGCCGGGTCATGGACCACCAGGCCATGCGTCGTATAGAATTCGACCCAGTTCACCGGCAGTTCATTCAGTTCCTCTTCCGGGAAAGAGAAACCGACGCGGATCGCCACGTAGAACCCCGCAGGTGAGATCTGATCGATCTGGTCTCGCATGGCTTGCAGTGCGGTCATTCACTTTATTCGGTTGCCGAATGGCGGGATGAACTTTAGCTTATGCGGGTAACCATTGCCCGGTCTGAGTGTTATTCGCAACCCTTAGCATCCTAGAGGTGAAAAGATGGTCGATCTTCAGGGTAAGGAAGCCGCGATTTCCGCCCTTCTTGCCCAGTTGCGCAGTTTTTGTGACCGAGGATTCGCCCTGGCGATTCACATTCGCTACACAAGGCCCACGCTTTTGTTTCAGACCTATGCGCAGGACTGGGCCGATAACTACAGCGAAAAGGGCTATATGCTGTCGGATCCCGTGGTCGGATGGGGTCTGTCCAATACCGGCTGGGTTGCCTGGGCCGATCTGGTTGCCAACGATACGGTGGGTGTCATCGCCGATGCCGTGGCCCATGGGCTGACCAATGGCTGGACCTATGCCGTGGGCCCCGCCTCGTCGCGCACCATTGCCGGGCTGCCCCGTTCGGGCGCGCCGTTCACACCGCAAGAGCGGGCCGAAATGGCGGCAATCGTCGATGAAATCCACGCATTGACCGACGGATTCGACAGCTTTTCGCCCGCTTTCCAGGAACGTCTGCGCAACCTTTCGCCGCAATAGTCCCGGTCTTTGGGCGGTACCGGCTAGGCACCGCATGTCACGACCAGACTGGGTGCGGTGACATCCAGCCCGGCAGGCAATTCATACCAATCCATCGCCCGATAACTCCAGGCATGGCGTTTTCCCCCGACAAGGGCCAAGCCATGCACGCCACCCGGTCCGGCATGGTCGCCCGCCATGTCCGGCACAAACCCATGGCGGCGAAACTGCGTGATGCCATGGGCAGAAGCGGCGGCGCACATGGCCCTTTGGCCGACGCCGTCCGAAGACCAAAGCGCGCCGATCACCCCGGCCAGCACGGCAAGCCCCGGCGCAAAGGGCCGCAGGCGCCGAAACACCAGCGCCAGCCCCAATGCGGCACCACCCCACAGCGCCAATGGCCCAACCAGTCGCCCGATCAACCGGGTGAAGAACAGCGGGCTATCCGGGCCGACAAGCGCCAGCGGTGGCAGTGCCGCCTGGAAAATCCCCGCCATCACCTGCCCCCGCATCAGCCCATAGACCAGACACAGACCCGAGATTTGCATGGCCAACAGCCCCGCCCAACCGCGCCATCCACCGCGGCGACATCCGGCGCACAGCCAAAGCCAGCCAAAGATGAACAGACACATCGCCCCAAGCGACAGCAAGATCAGCGCAGCCGACACATCTCACCGCCCCTTCCGCCCAAAGCGCCTTAACGGACGGACGATCCGCACCACTTGCCTGACCCGTCGCAGCCCGCCAAGGCCAGGGGCGAAAACTATCACACCGCCCGAAACCATGCTAGCATCGCCTGGCACCCCTGTCGTGACGGGCCTTTTGCGGCACCTTTACCCGGAGGGACCGCAGATCTTGGGGGGCCGTCCATGCGTGATGCACAGATCATCTCCACGATTGCCAAACTCGTCGGCCCGGACAATGCCTCCTGGCCCGGCCATGGCGACTTCGAGGCCGGGCGCAAGGTCTGGAACGGCATGATCGACCGCCGGCCTGCGGTCATCGCGCGCCCCGCCTCGGCCGATCAGGTGGCACAATTGGTGATCCTGACGCGATCCGCCGGGCTTGCCGTGTCAATTCGCGGCGGGGGGCACAGTTTTCCGGGCTTTTCCACCTGCAACGACGGTCTGGTCATCGATCTGTCGCGCCTGAACCGGATCGCGGTCGATCCTGCGGCCCGCGTGGCCGATGTCGGCGGCGGGGCCCTGTTGGGCGATCTGGACCGTGCAACGGCACCCCATGGCCTGGTCACACCCGCCGGCCTGGTCTCGCACACCGGGGCGGGCGGTCTGACCCTGGGGGGTGGAATGGGCTGGACCAGCCGCCGCCTTGGCCTGACAATCGACAACCTGGTCGAGGTTGAACTGGTCACCGCCGACGGCAGCATCCTGACGGTGACCCCGGCGTCCGACCCGGACCTGTTCTGGGGCCTGTGCGGCGGCGGCGGCAATTTCGGCGTGGCCACCCGCTTTCGCTACCGGTTGCATCCGCTTGGCCCGGTCACCATCGGCAATTGGAAATATCCGCTGGACCGCGCCCAGCAGGCGCTGGCCAAACTGTCTGATCTTGCGGCCCAAGCGCCGCGTTCGCAGACGACCGTGGTCAATCTTGTCCGTGGAGGGCTGGACGTCACGGCCTTTCACAGCGGGCCGGACGGCCTTGGACATGACAGCACCATGCCATTCGCCAACCTGGCCGGGGCTGGCGAAGGCGGGTTGAAGGACAAGGACTATGTCGGCCTGCAAAGCCGCAGCGATGACAGTGTGCCCTGGGGCCGCCGCTATTACGGCAAGGGCGGGTTCTTTGCCGCGCCTTCGGGCGCCATCGCCGAATGCGCTGTCGACCTCGTGCGATCCGCCCCGACGGACGAGGCCGAGGTCTACATGATCCAGCTTGGCGGTGCCGTGGCCGACATTGCCGAAGACGCCACCGCCTATTCCGGCCGCAAAGGCGGATTTTACTGGATCGCACAGCCCATCTGGGACGAACCCGCCGACGACGACGCCTGCTTGCGCTGGGGGCGCACTGGCGGCGCCAGGCTGGCGGCCCTGTCGCAATCAGGCAATTACCTGAATGAACAGGCTGACGTCGGGCTTGAATATGCGCTGCAGGCCTATGGCCCGGTCAAATACCAAAGACTGACCCGCCTTAAGGCCCGGATGGATCCTGACAACCTGTTCCGCCTGAATCAGAATATCCCGCCCGCAAGCACGGTCTGAATCCCGGCCCGGTCGGGCAAGGCCTCAAACCACCCGCTCGACCATCATCTTCTTGATCTCGGCAATTGCCTTGGCCGGGTTCAGCCCCTTGGGGCAGGTCTTGGTGCAGTTCATGATCGTGTGGCAGCGGTACAACTTGAACGGGTCCTCCAACCCATCCAGCCGCTCACCCGTCGCCTCGTCCCGGCTGTCCACGATCCAGCGATAGGCATGCAGCAAGGCGGCGGGGCCCAGATACTTGTCGCTGTTCCACCAGTAGGACGGGCACGAGGTGCTGCAGCAGGCGCACATCACGCATTCATAAACCCCGTCCAGCTTGCTGCGGTCCTCGATCGACTGGCGCCATTCTTTCGCGGGCCGGTTGGTCCTGGTTTCCAGCCAGGGCATGATGCTGGCATGCTGGGCATAGAAATGCGTCAGGTCCGGGATCAGGTCCTTGACCACGGGCATATGCGGCAAGGGATAGATTTTCACATCGCCGCGCACCTCGTCCAGCCCGTAGATGCAGGCCAGGGTGTTGATGCCGCCAATGTTCATCGCACAAGACCCGCAGATCCCCTCGCGGCACGAACGGCGAAAGGTCAGGGTCGGGTCGATCTCGTTCTTGATCTTGATCAGCGCATCCAGAACCATGGGGCCGCACTTGTCCATGTCGACGAAATAGGTGTCCACCCGGGGGTTTTCGCCATCATCCGGCGTCCAGCGATAGATCAGGAACTTGCGCACCGCCTTACCCTCGGGCCGCGGCCAAGTCTTGCCCGTGCGGATCTTGGAATTCTTGGGCAGAGTGAACTGGACCATCTTCGAATCTTTCCTTGGGGGATCAGCCCTGCACGTCAGGCAGGGTGTAGTAGGGGCGGCTTGGCATTTCGCCCGACCGCTGGAACACGCATTCGTCGTAGACCTGAGACGGGTCGCGGCCTTGCAGATAGTCCGCCGAAATCCCGACCTCTCCCGACACATAAGACCCGCCGTCGCTGCTGACACCGACGTGAACTTCGCCGCGCGGATGTTCGGCCAGTTGGGCGCGGTTCAGACATTCCGCCTCGGCCTGCGCCACCGGAACCGGACCACAGGCCGCCAGCGGGGC
>JAYSWK010000288.1:0-11293 GCA_043718085.1 Rhodobacterales bacterium | reverse complement strand
GCCGTTTCATCACCAGAGACGAGATATTGCGCGGTGCCATCGAAGCCGCGATGCAGGGGGCTGATGCGGTTCTGACCCCGCGCAGCATGGAAATGGTGGAAATGCTGGTGCGCGAGGGGCTTTGCGTGCAGGGCCATGTCGGCATGGTGCCCTCGACCGCGTCGCGCCATGGCGGCATGCGGACCCTGGGCAAGACGGCGGTTGAGGCGCTGGCGATCCTGGACGACATGCGCCGGTTGCACGAGGCCGGGGCCTATGGGGCCGAGGTCGAATGCGTGGCCGAGGATGCGCTGCGGGCGATCAGCCAGCACACGCCTTTGGTCACCAATTCCATCGGGGCCGGGGCAGGGGGTGACGTGATCTTCCTGTTCTTCGAGGATATCTGCGGCGAAAGCGAAAACCCGCCGCGTCATGCCAAAGCCTGGGGCGATGGTGCCGCCATCCGTCGCCAGTTGGACGCCGAGCGCCGCCGCGCCGTTGCGGGCTTTCGCGATGCCGTCAAGATCGGCACCTTCCCCGACGCGGCCCATTCCGTGCAAATGCTGCCCCATGAAATGGACCGCCTTCTGGAAGCCCTGGACAAACGCTGACACTGGCATCCCCACCCGCCCCGGCGTAACCTTGGCCCCATGTCCGACCTTTTTGACACAGCGCCCACCCCCTTGAACGCGCCGCGCCCCCTGGCCGACCGCCTGCGCCCGCGCACCTTGGCCGAGGTCATCGGCCAGTCCCATGTCCTGTCGCCCGAAGGTCCGCTGGGGTCCATGCTGGCGGCGCATTCCCTATCGTCGCTGATCCTGTGGGGGCCGCCCGGTGTGGGCAAGACCACCATTGCCCGGCTTCTGGCCGATCAGACCAACCTGGCTTTTGTGCAGATCAGCGCCATTTTCACCGGCATTCCGGACCTGCGCCGGGTCTTTGAAACCGCCAAAATCCGCCATCAGAACGGCCGCGACGGGCAGGCGGGGGGGACGTTGCTGTTCGTCGACGAGATCCACCGCTTCAACAAGGCCCAACAGGACGGCTTTCTGCCCTATATGGAGGACGGGACCATCCTGTTGGTCGGGGCCACGACGGAAAATCCCAGCTTCGAGTTGAACGCCGCCCTTCTGTCGCGGTCGCAGGTGATCGTGCTGGAGCGTTTGACCCCAACCGATCTGGAACGGCTGGCGCAACGGGCTGAAAAAGAGATGAACCGTGCCCTGCCCCTGACCGGCGGGGCCCGCGAAACCCTGATCGAGATGGCCGATGGCGACGGGCGCAGCCTTTTGAACCTGATCGAACAGGTCAGCGCCTGGACCATCCCCAAACCGCTCGACCGCGCCCAGTTGTCGACCCGGCTGATGCGCCGGGCCGCCAAATACGACAAATCGGGGGAAGAGCATTACAACCTGATCTCGGCTTTGCACAAATCCATCCGCGGTTCCGATCCCGACGCGGCGCTTTACTGGTTCGCCCGGATGCTGGAGGGTGGCGAGGACCCGCGCTTTCTGGCCCGCCGCCTGACCCGCATGGCGGTCGAGGATGTGGGCCTGGCCGATCCCCAGGCCCAGGAGATTTGCCTTGCCGGCTGGCAGACCTATGAACGGCTGGGCAGTCCCGAGGGCGAACTGGCCTTGGCACAGGCGGTCGTCTACCTGGCACTCGCCCCCAAGTCGAACGGCGTCTATACCGCCTACAAGGCCGCGCGGGTGGCCGCCCGCGAAACCGGCAGCCACCCGCCGCCGCTGCATATCCGCAACGCGCCGACCAAGCTGATGAAGGATATCGGCTATGGCGCGGGCTATGCCTATGACCACGACGCCGAAGACGGATTTTCGGGCCAGAACTACTTTCCCGACGGCATGAAGCGCCCGGTCTACTATGCCCCGCCCGAACGCGGCTTTGAACGCGACCTGGTGAAACGCATCGACTATTTCGCCAAGCTGCGCGCGAAGAAGAATTCCTGACCCTGCAATTGCACTTTTCAAAATACTCCCGCCGGAGGCGCCTTTGGCGGGCAGGGGACGCTCCAAGGGGAGTATTTGGCAAGGTGCAAATTGGCGGGGCAGGTTGACATTCGGACCGGTGCGCCCCAAGGAAACCGGATGTTCTGGACCTTGACCCAAGTTGCCATCGGCGGCGCCATCGGATCGGTGCTGCGCTTTCTGACCGTTTCCGCGGTCGGGGCGCCTTTGGGCACACTGGCCGTCAATGTGGCGGGGTCGTTGGCGATGGGGGTGCTGTTCGTGCTCCTGTCCAGCCGCACGCAACTGTCGCCCGTTCTGATGTCCGGCGTGCTGGGCGGCTTTACCACCTTTTCCGCCTTTTCGCTGGACGCCTTGCGCCTTTACCAGACCGGCCAGACCCTGCAGGCCCTGGCCTATGTTGCGGCCTCGGTCGTCCTTTCCCTTGCCGCTGTTGCCCTTGGCGCGGCCCTGACCCGTGGAGCCCTGGCATGAGCGATGTCAAACTGCTGACCGTTTCGGCCGAAGAGGGCGAACAGCGCCTCGACCGCTGGTTCAAGCGCCGTTTTCCGCAACTGACGCAAGGGGCGGTCGAAAAGCTGTGCCGCACCGGGCAGGTCCGGGTGGACAGCGCGCGGGCCAAGGCCTCGGACCATGTCGTGCCGGGCCAGATCATCCGGGTGCCGCCGTTGCCCGACACCGCCGCCCCGGCGCGGGCGCGCGACAGTGCCATCAGCCCCGCCGATACCAGGATGATCGAAGGTTGCGTGCTGTGGAAGGATGAGCATATCATCATTCTGAACAAGCCGCCGGGACTGCCCAGCCAGGGCGGCTCGGGTCAGGGCGACCGCCATGTCGACGGGTTGACCGAGGCGCTGAAGTTCGGCTTCAAGGACCGCCCCAAACTGGTGCACCGGTTGGACAAGGACACATCCGGCCTTTTGATGCTGGCCCGCACCGACCGCATTGCCCGCGCCCTTTCCGAAGCCCTGCGCCACCGCGCCACCCGCAAGATCTATTGGGCCCTGGTCGCAGGCGTGCCCAACCCCAAGAAGGGGTCGATCAAATACGGGCTGATGAAATCCGGCGGGCGCGGCGATCATGAAAAGATGATCTGCGTCCATCCCGCCAAGATGGGCGATTTCCCCGATGCCAAGCGGGCGCAGACCGACTATTTCGTGCTGTGGTTCCTGGCCAACCGCATGTCCTGGATGGCGCTGGAGCCAGTGACCGGCCGCACCCACCAATTGCGCGCCCATATGGCCGAGATGGGCCATCCGATCATCGGCGACAGCAAATATGGCCCCGGCGGCGCCGAAAACCTCGGCGATGGCTGGGGGGCCAACATCGGCGGCGATGTCAGCCGCAAGATGCACCTGCATGCGCGGATGCTCAGCTTTGAACATCCGATCACCAAGAAACTGATGACCTTCACCGCACCCCTGCCCGATCACATGGCCAAGACCTGGAAGATGCTCGACTGGCACGAAAAGGATGTGCCCGCTGATCCGTTCGGCGACCTTGGGGATGCCGTATGAGCAACTGGAAGCCGAAACGCTTCTGGAAAGCTGTGACGGTTGTGCCCTGTGACGGCGGCTTTGCCGTCCATCTTGATGCCCGTCCGGCCAGGACACCGGGCAAGCTGCCACTGGTCGTGCCGACCGAGGCTTTGGCCCGCGCCATCAGCGCCGAATGGCAGGCGCAACAGGGTCCGGTGCGGCCCGACACAATGCCCTTCACCCGCGCCGCCAATTCCGCGATTGAAAAGGTCGCCCCGCAGTTTGACGAGGTTGTGGGTGTCCTGGCGGCCTATGGTGCCACCGATCTTCTGTGCTATCGCGCTACCGGCCCGCAAGAACTGATCACCCGCCAGGCTGTGGCCTGGGACCCGTTGCTCAAATGGGCGGCCACGGAACTGCAGGCCCCGCTTGTGGTGACCCATGGTGTCATCCCCGTGGACCAGCCCGCCGCCTCGACCCGTCGCCTGCATGATCTGACCGCCGCCTTGACACCGTTTCAGATCGCCGCTTTCCACGATCTTGTGGCCCTGTCCGGGTCGTTGATCCTTGCCTTTGCCGTGACCAGAGGGCGGCTGACCCCGACCGAGGCCTGGGCACTTGGCCGAATCGATGAGGTGTATCAGGCAGAGCTTTGGGGGATCGACGATGATGCCGAGGCACTGGCCGCCGCCAAATGCGCCGACTTTCTTCAGGCCACCGCATTCTGGACATTCTGCGCACCACTTTGATCATTTTGGCGCGGATATTGTCCAAAATGATAAAGATTTCCCCCACTTTCTGCCGTATTGAGACCCGGCGTCACGCGGCCGAAACGGTTCTTGACGTAGGGCCATCATAAGTCAAAACTGAAGCCACTTTGGGGAGGCCCTGAGATCAAGCCGGGAAACCGGCGCTCGCAAACCACCCGCATGGGTGGATCAACAGGATGAGGTATCCATGAAAAAATCTGTACTGCTTGGGACACTGGCCGCTGCCGCCATTGTCGCGGGCGCTGCCGGTGCCACGACGCTTGATGACGTCAAGGCACGTGGCGAACTGAACTGTGGTTCGAACGCGGGTCTGGCGGGCTTTTCGGCCCCTGACGCGAATGGCGTGTATCAAGGTTTCGACGTCGCCATGTGCCGCGCCGTCGCCGCCGCCGTTCTGGGCGATGGGATGAAGGTAAAGGTTGTTCCCCTGTCGTCCGAGACACGCTTCACCGCGCTGTCGGCTGGCGAAGTTGACATGCTGGCACGGACCAGCACCTGGACCTATTCGCGCGACACCGACCTGAAGCTCGATTTCGTGGGCGTCGACTACTATGACGGTCAGGGCTTCATGGTGAAAAAGTCGCTGGGCGTGTCTTCGGCCAAAGAGCTTGACGGTGCGACCGTGTGTATCCAGACCGGCACCACCACCGAGTTGAACCTTGCCGACTACTTCAAGGCCAATGGCATGACCTATCAACCCGTTCCGCTGAAGGACAACGCCGAAGCCGAACAGCAGTACTCCTCGGGCGCTTGCGACGTGTACACCACCGACGCCTCGGGCCTTGCTGCAACCCGTGCGACCTTTGCTGATGCCTCCGAGCATGTGCTTTTGCCGGAAATCATCTCGAAAGAGCCGCTGGCGCTGGTCGTTCGTCACGGCGACAACCAGTGGGCTGACATCGTCAAGTGGACCTTCAACGCGCTGTTGACCGCTGAAGAGTTCGGCATCACCGCGGCGAATGTTGACGAAATGGCTGCGGCTCCTGGTACGAACCCGGAAATCAACCGCCTTCTGGGCACCGAAGGTGAACTGGGCGCGATGATGGGTCTGGACAAGGATTGGGCAGTTCGCGCGATCAAAGCCGGCGGCAACTATGGCGAGATCTTCGAAGCCAATATCGGCGCTTCGACCTCGATCGGTCTTTCGCGTGGTCTGAACGCATTGTGGACCCAAGGCGGCCTGCAATACTCCCCACCGTTCCGGTAGAACCGGGCGAACTTAGGGCGCGCCAGCAGGCGCGCCCTTTCCATCTATCATTGGCCGTTACACCCGGGCCAGACTTTGCACGAGTCCGGGGAACGCAGGGGGTATACCAATGACTATCGCTGTTGATCCGCCCAGCGGCGGTTTCCGCCTTGGCATGTTGATCTATGACACCCGCTACCGTTCTTTGACCATTCAGGTCGTGTTTCTGGTGCTGATGGTGGTGTTCTTTTCGTGGTTGATTGACAACACGATCAGCAACCTCGCGCTCAAGGGCAAGACCTTTGACTTTGGCTTTCTGTTTGTGCGGTCGGGCTACGACATCAACCAGACCCTCGTGCAATATACCAATGACAGCACCCATGGCCGCGCGCTGCTGGTCGGCCTGTTGAATACCCTGTTCCTCGCCTTGATGTGCTGCATTCTGGCCACCATCATCGGCCTTGTGGCCGGGGTGCTGCGACTGTCGAAAAACTGGATCGTCTCCAGACTGATGGCGATCTACATCGAAACCGTGCGCAACGTGCCCGTGGTTCTGTGGATCGTGCTGGTCAATGCGATCATGTCGATCTCGATGCCCGAACCCAAGGAGTTCCGCGGCGAAACCCCCACTGCGACGATGAGCTTTTTTGACTCGATCGCCATCACCAACCGTGGCGTCTATGTGCCAGAACCCCTGTTTGCCCATGGACTTGGCAGCCTGACCCTGGGCCCGGTCGAGATCAGCGGCAACTTTCTGGCCATCCTTTTCGTGATCATCGGCAGCGTCTGGGGCTATCGCCGTTTGCAAGCCGCCGCCACCGTCACCCAGAACGCCACTGGTGTGCGACCCGTCACCTGGTGGAAATCCGTGCTGATCCTGATTGTGCCCATCGTGGCGCTGAAACTCGCTCTGGGCTTTCATCTGGGCTACCCCGAGCTCAAGGGCTTTAACTTTACCGGCGGCCTGCAGGCCCGCAATTCGCTGATTGCCATGTGGCTGGCCCTGTCGGTCTATAGCGCCACCTATATCGCCGAAAGCGTGCGGGGCGGTGTCATGGCCATCTCGCGCGGTCAGTCCGAGGCCGCCTTGGCCCTTGGCCTGCGGTCCGGCCTTGCGATGCGCCTGGTTGTGTTGCCACAGGCGATGCGGGTCATCGTGCCGCCTCTGATCTCGCAATACCTGTCCACCACCAAGAACACGTCGCTGGCGATTGCCGTGGGCTACATGGACCTGCGGTCGACCCTGGGCGGCATCACCATGAACCAGACCGGTCGCGAGATGGAATCCATGCTGCTTCTGATGGGCATTTATCTTGGGATCAGCCTGCTGATCTCGGCCGTGATGAACGTCTACAACAAAAGCATCAAGTTGAAGGAGCGTTAGGATGAGCGAGATCTCCTATGTCCGCGACGCGATGCTCGGGCCACAAAAGGCGCCAGCCTCCGAGGTTGGCGCCATGCGCTGGGTGCGCGAGAACCTGTTTTCGGGCCCCTTGAACACCTTTCTGACCATTGCCTCGCTGTATGCTCTGTATCTGTTGGTGTCGACGATCGGGCCTTGGTTCGGCCGCTCGGTTTGGAATGCATCCTCGTTGTCCGAATGCCGGGACATCGTGCAAGCGAGCTTTGGCGAGGGCAAGTCCGGCGCCTGTTTTGCGGTGGTCCACGAACGTTGGCTGCAGATCATCTTTGGCTTTTACCCACGCGATCTGTACTGGCGCCCGACCCTGACCATAGTGCTGATGCTGGTGGCCCTTGGCCCCGTGCTGTTCACCTGGGTGCCCCGTGCGTTCCTGTGGTTTTCCTTTTCCTTTCCCGCTGTGGCCTTCTGGTTGCTGTGGGGCGGGTCTGTGTGGCTGCCGATCACCATTCTTCTTGGTTTCGGGGTGGCTTACGGCGTCTACCGGCTGCTGACGCCATTGAACGGCCTGCTTGGCATCGTCGCCGCAATCGTATCGCCCGTGCTGTATTGGCTGTTCATCTGCGGCCCGCTGGAAGTCGCGATCCATTCCGTCATCCCGCTTGGTCTGCGCCAGTTGCAATCCGATGACTTTGGCGGCTTCCTTTTGTCCACCGTTATCGGCGTGTCCGGCATCGCCTTCTCGTTGCCGCTTGGCATCTTTCTGGCCCTTGGGCGCCAATCCGACCTGCTGATCGTGAAAGTCACCTGCGTGGCCTTTATCGAGGGTTTTCGGGGTGTGCCCCTGATTACCCTGCTTTTCGTGGCCTCGCTGCTGTTGAACTACTTCCTGCCGCCGGGCACCGAATTTGACATCATCCTGCGCGTCATCATCATGGTCACCATCTTTTCGGCCGCCTATATGGCCGAGGTGATCCGGGGTGGCCTCGCCGCCCTGCCACGCGGTCAATACGAGGCCGCCGACGCGCTGGGTCTGGACTATTGGCAAGCACAGCGCCTGATTGTCATGCCACAGGCGCTGAAAGTGTCGATCCCCGGCATCGTCGGCAACTTCATCGGCCTGTTCAAGGACACCACGCTGGTCAGCTTCATCTCGCTGCAGGACCCGCTGCAACTGGTGTCCTCGATCCGCGCCAACCAGGAATGGAACGGCATCTATTGGGAACTGTTCATCTTCGTAGGCTTCCTGTTCTTTGTCTTCTGCTTCTCGATGTCCCGCTATTCCATGTATCTTGAGCGCAAGCTCATGACCGACCACCGTTAAGGAGAGCCCATGTCAACCGCTGCAAACAAGATGCAAGTTTCGGATGAAATCGCCATCCAGATCACGGCCATGAACAAATGGTTCGGCACCTTCCACGTGCTGCGCGACATCAACATGACCGTGGCGCGAGGCGAAAGGATCGTGATCTGCGGCCCGTCCGGTTCGGGAAAATCGACCCTGATCCGCTGCATCAACCGGCTGGAGGAACACCAGCAGGGCCAGATCATCGTGGACGGGACCGAACTGACCTCCGACCTCAAGAACATCGACAAGGTCCGCTCCGAGGTTGGCATGGTGTTCCAGCACTTCAACCTCTTTCCCCATCTGACCATACTGGAAAACCTGACCCTGGCCCCGATCTGGGTGCGCAAAGTGCCCAAGAAGGACGCCGAAGAGGTGGCGATGCACTATCTGACCAAGGTCAAGATCCCCGAACAGGCGCTGAAATATCCCGGCCAATTGTCGGGCGGCCAGCAGCAGCGCGTGGCCATCGCGCGGTCGCTGTGCATGAAGCCGCGCATCATGCTGTTCGACGAGCCGACCTCGGCCCTTGACCCCGAGATGATCAAGGAAGTGCTGGATACGATGATCGAACTGGCCCAGGACGGCATGACGATGATCTGCGTGACCCATGAGATGGGCTTTGCCCAGGCCGTGGCGAACCGGGTGATCTTCATGGATCAGGGTCAGATCGTCGAACAGAACGAGCCGAAAGAGTTCTTCAACAACCCAAAATCCGACCGGACGAAGCTGTTCCTGTCGCAGATTCTGGGGCACTGATCAGGGCGGGGTTTTACCCCGCCCCCCCTGAATCCCTCGAAACATGGTTAACCCTTGGTTAACGAAAATCGTCAACCCATTGTGAAATATGGGAAAAACACGATGTCCAAAACTTGGACATCCCCTTAGGCTACGACTTCCCGCGGTACGATGAAATCGACGGTCGTGCCCGCACCAAAGCCGGCGTCGGCCCAGCTGTCCACCGCGAAATCGCACACCAGCGTGGCCCCGGTCGGATAGCGGGCAAAATCGGCATTCACCGGGGCACGGGCCACCAGCCGCTCGGCAAATTCGGCGATCCCCGGATTGTGCCCGATCATCAACACACAGCCTTCGGTGGCATGGCGCAGCACGGCCAGCATCACGTCGGGGCCGGCATGATATAGCGCAGGCTTCAGGTTCAGAACCGGCGTGCCCGGCAGCGCCGGGGCCAGCCCGGACCAGGTCTTGCGCGTGCGCAGGGCGTCGGAACACAGAACCTCATCCGGCACATACCCGCGCGAGGCGAGCCAGACCCCCAGCTCTGCCGCCGCCGCGCGGCCTCGGTCGTTCAGGGGGCGGTCATGGTCCGGAGTGGCCGGGTCGTCCCAGCTCGATTTTGCGTGGCGGGTCAGGATCAGACGCTTCATCGGTGGAACTGCCTCATGTGATAGGCTGACTGTTCAGGCATCCTTGCATAGCCAAGGGAGGCGGGGCAAGTGGCACGCACACGGCAGCCGTTCGTCATGCAATCCTGCCCCGCAAGCTGGTCCAGAAAGTCGTGACAGCGTACCAGGTCATAGCCCGCACCCGTCAGGGCGCCCACCGGGCAGGCGGTCCGGCAGGGTTCGGCGCAGGCGTCGCAGGGCCGCTTTGGAGCCTCAGGCAACTGCACCTCCTCCTTCAGCGCCACGGCCCCGCGAAAGCTTACAAACAAGCCCTGCGTCCCGTGCACCAGCAGCTTGACCGGACTTTCCCAGATCTGACCCGTCCGCAGCGCCCAGGAATAAAAGGGCTGATATGGCGGCCCGCCAAAGGGAAACAGCGCCTTGGCCCCCAGATGGCAGGCCAGCTGGCCGACCACCCGCCGCGACCAACGGTCAACCGGATCCGGCTGACCCCATTCCGCCGACGCCGTCAAATCCGCCCAAAATCCCGGCTCTCGCGGGCCAAGCAACAGCAGCGTGCGTGTGCCCTTGGGCAGGGTCGAATCATCCTCGGTGTGAAACCCGCCCAACACCTCAAGATGGCAGGCCGCTGCCTGCGCCGTGACATCGCTTAGCGAAACGGCAGCCACAGGCTCCACCCCAGCTTTGTCGGTCGCTCGTCCTGCCATTCCAACCCCACCACCATTGCCTCGTGCCCAGCCGCAGGTTGCGCACGATAGGTCCTGAAGATCCGGTCCCAAACCGACAAGGCAAAGCCGAAATTGCTGTCATGCTCGGCCCGGATCACCGAATGATGCACCCGGTGCATGTCGGGTGTCACCAGAACCAGCCGCACAGCGCGGTCCAACCACAGTGGCAATCGCAGATTGGCGTGGTTGAACAGGGCCGTCGCATTCAGCAGCACCTCGAACAGCAAAACCGTCACCGCCTGCGGACCCAGCACATAGACCAACCCGATCTTGACCCCCATCGAGGCGACAATCTCGACCGGATGAAACCGCACCGCCGTCGTCACATCGAAATCACGGTCGGCATGATGAACCCGGTGAAACCGCCAGAACAGCGGCACCTTGTGGGTGATCAGGTGCTGCAACCAGATCGCGAAATCAAGGATCAGCAGGCTTGAAACAACCTCCCACATCAGCGGCCAGTGCAGAAGGTTGAACAGCCCCCAACCATGGGTCCACGCATCGACCGCCGCCCCTATTGCCAGAAACGGCACCCCAATCGCCAAAGCGCGCAAGGCCAGCGCGTTCAGCACAGTAAAGCTGATATTGGTGATCCAGCGCCCGGCGCGGGGTTGCGTGCGGGCCCGGCGCGGGGCCACAGCTTCCAAAGCGGCAAACAGCACCAAAAGCGTGCCGAAAACCCCCAAACGCAGCAAAGTTTCATCCATATGTGCCCCCGTGCCAGACTATAGGCGGTCGGGCGTGGAAAGCTAGCGACGAACCCGTGGCTTGATGCGCGGCTCGGTCGAACGGATCTGGCTGCCCGCGCCATGATCGGTGAACAGTTCCAGAATGCAGGCATTGGGGATGCGCCCGTCCAATATGGTCACCGCCCTTGTCCCCGCCTTCAAGGCCATCAGCGCCGTCTCGGTCTTGGGGATCATCCCGCCCGAGATCACGCCATCCCTGGTCATCTGGCGGATCTCGTCCGGGGTGATCTGTGTCATCACCTCGCCCGCCGCATTCTTGACGCCCGGCACATCGGTCAGCAAAAGCAGACGGTCCGCCTGCAGGGCCCCGGCAATCGCCCCGGCCGCAGTGTCGCCATTGACG
>JAYSWK010000287.1:0-11299 GCA_043718085.1 Rhodobacterales bacterium | reverse complement strand
GCGCTTTCGGCGGTGTCATTGGCCCGGATCAGGCAGGCGCCGGCCACGCGCAGGGTCAGGGTCCCGGCCAGGGCGGCGGCGCCATAGATGCGGGCATGATGAGACTGGATGCAGGGGTCGATGACGCCGGTAATGCCATGGCGATTGGCATGTTCCTGCCCGGCGCGCAGGCCCTGGGTCAGGGTTTCCTCGGTGGTTTTGGGCAAAAAGTCGAGAGCCCAATTGATCGCCTCTTCCTGCAGCATACCCGTGGCGCGGCCCGTGGCATCCCGCACGATATGGCCGTTCATCGGATCGGGCGTGTCGCGGGTGACGCCAACCAGGGACAGGGCTTTGGAATTCAGGCAGGCATTGTGGAAATTGCCGTCATAGATCAGGCAGGGGCGGTCGGGGACAACGGCGTCGATCACGTCGCGGGTCAGGTTGTGGTCGCCGAAAAAGCCGCATTGCCAGCCAGCCCCCCAGACCATTTCCCCCGGCCAACTGGTGGCATGGTCGGCGAGGGCGGATTGCAGTTCGGTCAAGGTGGTTGCGTCATAAAGCTGGGCGGTTTCGACCAGATCGGTGCCGCCGTTCAGCAGGTGAATATGGGCGTCCTGAAAACCGGGCAGGACAAGATGGCCTTTGGCGTCAATGGTTTGGGCGGCGGCGGCGGATTTCGCCTTGTCCCCAAGCGCCACGATGCGACCGCCCTGGATCAGCACGGTATCGGTCAGGGGCAGGCCCGGGTTCATCGTGACGCAATGGGCGTTGATGATCTTGAGCGTGTCAGGGGTCAAGGTGCTGCGCCTCCAGTTCCGGCCAATCATCGGCGGGGATGACCTGGGCCGGTTCCTGCACGTCACGGGTCCAGCCGAACAGCGCCAGAAACGGCGTGGGTCCAACCTTGGTCAGATGCGGGCGGTGCGGATCGTTCCAGACGGGCGCGTGCGCGGGCTTGACGATCAGCGGGCGGCCCGGGCCAAAGCGCCAGCCATGCGGGCCGGTCAGGGGGGCGTAAAGTTCGGGAGCGGCATGGCGGCGGTCGCGGTACAGCACATGTGGCGCGATGAGAAAGACGCCCAGATCATAATCGCGCGCTGCAATTGCTGCGTCCTCGCCGATCAGGCTGGCAAAGGCATGGCCCTGGGCAAAGCTGGTGCCAATCTCGGGGCCGTAACCGTCATAGGTGATCCAGGCAAGGTGGGGAGCGGCCTCGGAAATGGCCAAGGCCAGGTCGGGATGGGTGGGGTGCAATTGGGCCATGGCGGCGGGCAGGTGGCAATCCAGCACGGCATTTGGGGCGCCGCGCGGGGTGATCGGGCCACTGGCCAAGCGGTTCAGACCCTGGCGCACCTCGGCCACGCCGGGGCCGGGCAGGGTCGAGAGATAGCTGTCGGCGGCGATCAGCAGGGCGCGGATCGCCACTTCGCCGGTCAGGGCTGCGATGCGGGCCTGGGGAAGATTGGCCTTTGCCAGCATCATCGCGGGATCGGCCCCGTCGAGAAGCGAGCAGATGCGGTAGACCTCGAGTGTGTCCGGCGTGATCTGGCCGGACTGGTACAAGGCCATGGCAGCGCCATAGCGGGCGCGGCCGGAGCGATGGGCGCCAAGGGGCAGCGCAAGGTCGGTCATTCATTCGCCTGATAAGCCAGTCGGCGTTCAAGCTCGCGGCGTTTCTCGGTGCGGTTCATCAGATGGCCCGCGGTAAAGACGCAGATGCCCACCACAAGAACGGTCAGGGTGGCCAAAGCGTTGACATCGGGGGTCACGCCCAGCTTGACCTTGGACCAGATCAGGATGGGCAGGGTGGTGGTGCCGGGGCCTGTGGTGAAATTGGTGATCACCACATCGTCCATCGAGATGGTGAAGGCCAGAAGCCAGCCCGACAGGATGGCGGGCGAGATCACGGGCAGGGTCACATCGCGCATCACCTGCCAGGGGCGCGAGCCAAGGTCCATCGCCGCCTCTTCAATGGCGCGGTCGGCGGACAGCATGCGCGACTGAACCACGGTGGTCACAAAGACCATGGAAAAGGTGATATGGGCCAGGGTCACCGTGGTGAAGCCTCGGCTGGCGGGCCAGCCGACCAGCTGGGCCATCAGGATGAAGAAGATCAGCGAGGAGATGCCGGTGATCACTTCGGGCATGATCAGGGGGGCTGTCACGAGACCTGAAAACAGGGTGCGGCCCCGAAAGCGGGTGAACCGGGCCAGGGTAATGCCCGCCATGGTGCCCAGGATCGTGGCGACAGTTGCCGACAGAAGGGCGATTTCAAGCGACAAAAGCAGCGCCTGGCCGACCTTTGGGTTATGCAGAAGCGAGACATACCATTTGGTCGAAAACCCGCCCCACACCGTGGCCAGGCGCGAATTATTGAAGGAATAGACGATCATCGACAGGATCGGCACATAGAAGAAGGCAAAGCCGAAGCACAGCATCGTGATCAGAAAGGTGGGGCGGCGCCTCATTTCGCGCCCTCGGCTTTGGCCTGGTAATGCGAATAGATCATCATGGGCACGACCATCAGCACCAAAAGTGCGACCGCCACCGACGCGGCCATGGGCCAGTCATTGGCCTGGGCAAACTCGTCCGAGATCACGCGCCCGATCATGGGCGACGAGGCATCGCCGACCAGGGCGGGGATCACCAGCTCGCCCGCCGCCGGAATGAACACCAGCATTCCGCCCGCGATGATGCCGGGCATGCTTTGCGGCAGCGTCACATCCCAGAAAACCCGGAAGGGGCGCGAACCCAGGTCCATCGCGGCCTCGTCCAGCGTCGGGTCAAGCCGTTCGAGATTGGCGTAAAGCGGCAGGATCATGAAGGGCAGGTAGGTATAGACCATGACCAGCACCACGGCGAAATTGCTGTGCATCATGGGGATCGAGGTGACGGCCCAGCCCTGCGGCACAAGGGCATTCCAGCCGTCGGTCAGAAGGTTGTTGAACCAGCTGTTCTTGCCCATCAGGCCCATCCAGGCATAAACGCGCAACAGAAACGAGGTCCAGAACGGCAGGATCACCAGCATCAGAAGGATGTTGCGCCAGCCTTTCTGGACCCGGGTCAGGCCAAGGGCCATCGGATAGCCAATGAACAGACACAGCGACATCGCCACGAAGGCGTTCACAAGCGAGGTCAGGAAGGCGCGGATATAGAGGTCATCCGTCAAAAGCCTGCCGTAGCCGGTGAAATTCATCACCGGGTTGTCGCCGCCAAAGCCGAAAGGCGGGGCTGTGGGGGTGCGGGTCGCAAAGCTCATCCCCACCACGATCAGGAAGGGGATGAGAAAGAAGATCAAAAGCCAAAGATAGGGCGCCGAAATGACGATGTCCGACCAGCCGCGCCGGTTGAACCATTGGGACAGGCGCGAGGGTTCGGTCATCTTCATTCCGTCAGCAGGATGGCAGAGTTCGGATCGAAGCTGAGCCAGACCTTGTCATACCAATCGGCCACCCGTTCATCGGTCGCGGCACGGCGGGCGTTCACGGCATGAACCGAGATCAGGGCACCCGAGGGCATCGAGATGCGGTAAAGGCTGTCCTTGCCGAAATAGGCCAGATCCTTGACCTCGCCTTCAAAGACATTCTCGCCGCTTTGCGGGCTGCGTGAAATCGACAGCTTTTCGGGTCTGACGGCCAGGGTGACCGCTTGCCCAACGGCCAAGGCGGCCTGCATCTGGGCCCGCACCCTGCCAAGGGCGGGCACGTCCAGAATGGCCATGTCGCCGTCGGTTGAGGCAACCTTGCCGTCAAACGAGGTGATCGAGCCGATGAAGCCTGCCACAAAGCGGCTGGCCGGATATTCATAAACCTCGCCGGGTGCGCCAACTTGCTTGACCTCGCCCTTGTCCATCACGGCGATGCGGTCGGCCAGGGTCATGGCCTCTTCCTGGTCGTGGGTCACGACGATGAAGGTAACACCGGTGCGTTCCTGAATGGACATCAGTTCGAACTGGGTGTGTTCACGCAGCTTCTTGTCCAGGGCGGCAAGGGGTTCGTCCAGCAGCAATAGCTTGGGCTGGCGGGCCAGGGCGCGGGCCAGGGCCACGCGCTGACGCTGGCCGCCCGAGATCTGGTGCGGCTTGCGGGTGGCATAGGGCGTCAACTGCACGAGATCCAGCATTTCGCGCACCCGTTCCTGGCGCTGTGCCGGGGTTATTGCTTCGTGCTTGAGCCCGTAGCCCACGTTCCTTTCCACCGTCAAATGGGGGAAAAGCGCATAGCTTTGGAACATCATATGAACCGGACGTTCCCAGGGCGGCACACCGCCCATGTCCTGCCCGTCAATGAAGATCCGGCCCGAGGTTGGTTCCTCGAACCCGGCCAACATGCGCAGAAGTGTGGTCTTGCCACAGCCGGACCCCCCCAGAAGGGCAAAGATTTCGCCCTTCTGGATGGTCAGCGACACATCCTTGACCGCCGAAAAGGTGCCAAAGCTCTTGCACACCTTGTCAATGCGGATCAGCGTTTCAGCCATGGGTCAACCGGCCTTGACTTCGGACCAGGCCCGGTTGATCAGGCGGTCCTGTTCATCGGTGCGCGGTTTGAGCGTGTACATCCGGCTAAGGGTTTCGGCATCGGGATAGATCGCCGGGTCCGCGGACACGGCCGGGTCAACAAAGGGCGTGGCCGCCAGGTTGGCATTCGCATAGCCCGTGAAATTCGTGCATTTCGCAATGACTTCGGGCTGCATCATGTAGTCCAGGAACAGATAGGCATTGTCCAGGTTGCCGGCATCCGCGGGTACGCACCACAGGTCGAACCAGGCGGGGGCGCCGGTCTTGGGGACATAATATTCGAGATTGAGCTCGATCCCCGCCTCGGCGGCACGGGTCTTGGCCACGCCATAGTCGCCGGACCAGGTATTGGCCACGCATATCTCCTTGTTGGGCAAGGTGGTCAGATAGTTGGAGTTGTCGAATGTCGAGACATATTCGCGGATGTCCTTGAAGGCGGCGACCATGCGGTCGTAATCCTCGGGCTTGGCCTCGTTCGGGTCGATGCCAAGCCAGCTCATCACCATGAAGCCGATGTCGTCCGGGCTGTCCAAAAGCGAAATGCCGCAATCGGCAAGCTTTGCGGCATTCTCGGGGTTGAAGACAACGTCCAGATCGTTCAGGTCGATATCGCCCAATCGTTCACGGATCATGTCGACATTGTAGGTCATGCCGACCGAACCCCACATATAGGGCACCGAGAATTGCAGGCCCGGATCAAATCCCTCGACGATGTTCAGGATATTGGGGTCAAGATTGACCCAGCCCGGCAGGCGGCTGCGGTCAAGCTTTTGATAGACACTGGCCTTGAGAAAGC
Organism: Rhodobacterales bacterium; assembly: GCA_043718085.1. Lineage (GTDB taxonomy): Bacteria > Pseudomonadota > Alphaproteobacteria > Rhodobacterales > Rhodobacteraceae > Stagnihabitans. Next base: position 6,005 of record JAYSWK010000287.1, on the reverse strand, counting down.
GCGCAAGTCCCACGCCGGAATGGATGACCACGTCATAGCCGGTGGACCCGGCCAGCATCTTGGCCTGCATCTCTTCGGCCGAGGCGTAAAGGTCGTAGACCACGGAGATTCCCGTGGCGGCCTCGAAATCGGCGATGGTGGTTTCACCGATGTAATCGGACCAGTTGTAGACGTTGAGGCTGCCTGATGCAGCCCAGGAGGGGCGGACAAAGGGCATGGCCAGCGTAGTTGCCCCAAGTCCGGTCAGGGCTGCGCGACGCGTAAGTTTCATCGGTCGGTTCCTCCACTGTGACGCCGCCATTTGGTGTCGGCGTTGTTTGATCAAATCTGCGCGGCTTCCACCGCATTTCCAAGCATTTCTTGATTGAGCCCGGCGATTTCCCTCTCGTCAGGTGTGTTTTCCAGTGTGACGACTGGCATGAGGCGGCGCAGACGGTCGTGGTGGCGGCGCACGCCGTATTCGAGATCGGAAAGATGAAAGCCTTCGAAGGCTGAAGACTGCATCGATTCGTTGGACCAGATCGACAATTGCTGATCCTCGGCCGAGGTGGCGCGGTCGATCCGGTAGGCCAGATAGCGCGCGACACGGGTTGCGCGGTTTTCGTGCGGGCGCCGGTACAGCCGGCCCGTGGTGCGGGTCAGGCCCGGAGAGATCGGTATCTCTTGGTAGAACTGCACGGCCTCGGGGGTGAAGGAAAAGACGGCATTGGGGAACAGGCCGTAATAGGTCCAGACCTTGCGCAGGCGGTCAGGCAGCCAGGTTTGTTCGGGGGCCAGGCGGTTATACTGGCGCACCGACCAACTGCGCCCCGGCGTGTCGCCAAAGCTGCCGATGGACACCGACAGACCGCCGTCCAGCACATAGTCCCGATAGGTGCGGCCATAAAGATCTTGCAGACCGGGATGGGCCATGGCGACGTGATAGCCTTCGTTGTCCACATCGCGCACGGATTTCCAGTTCACGGCCAGATCGGTCGACCAGTCCGGCGTGGCGACAGGCAGGATCTGGGTCAGCTGATAGGCCGCAAAGTCGGCGTCATAGGGTGCCAGCATCGTGGCCACTGACGGCTGCGGGCCGGGATGGAAACGCAGGAAGATGAAGCCGTGGAACACCTCCATCTCGATCGGCTTCAGCGCGAATTTGCTGCGGTCAAGCGTGCCGAAGCTGGTGGGCTGGGCCGCCCCGCGCAGGGTGCCATCAAGGTTATAGACCCAGCCATGGAACGGGCAGACCATGGCACCCCGGCAGTTGCCTTGCGCCCCGTCGACCACCCGCGCCCCGCGATGCCGGCACAAGTTGTGAAAGGCGCGCACCACACCATCGGCCCCGCGCATCACCACGGCGCGTTCGCCCAGAATGTCGAAAGAAATCCAGTCGCCCGGCGCGGGCAGGTCGTTCACATGGCCCGCAACTTGCCAGTGCCGCAAGAACAGCTGTTCCTTTTCCAGGGCAAAAAGCCCCTGGGAATGATAGGTCCAGCCGGGCAGGCCGCGACGGTCCCAGTCGTTGGGCACGGGCAGGGGCGAAAAGCTGAGATCGTTCATGGTGCAGCCTCCATTTCGCGCAGAACCCAGGCGTGAAAATCGCTTATGGCGTATTCCTGCGGCATCAGCCGACCGTGTCGGTAAGCGGGTGAGCGCAGGCCGCGCTGGTTCATCTCGACCGCGTCGCCATCCTGTTCCAGCACGATCTTGGCAAAGGCGGCGGTGGCGGCCGGGTCAAAGCCGGGCTGGGCCAGGGTTTCGGGCGGGAAATACCATTCGGCGGTCAGCGCGGTCTGTTCCGGACCAAGCGGGGTCAGGCGCACGGCGCGAACGTAATCGACATGGGCCACGATATAGGCGGTGGGGTAAAGCGTCACAAATGTATAGCCGTCCTGACGCTGCTCGGGCGTCAGGCCAGGGAAGGTCGGCCCACAGGGCGCGCCGGTCATCGTCCAGCTTTCAGCGCCGGGTTTCAGATTGGCCGTGCGAGGCTGATCGGGCGTCCAGCCCTGCGCCTCGGGCGCCGCCATGACGCCTGTGCCATAGATCGGGACCATGTCGCACAGTTCGGGGTGGATGCCTGGGCAATGCAGGCATTCGTTGTAATTTTCCCAAAACACCTTCCAGTTGCAGTTCAGGATGCGGCTGTGGCTGTGTCCGGTAATCAGATCGGCCATGGGCCAGTTCGCCAGGGCATTCAGGCCAATATCGGGGGTCAGGGGGCCGGGGTCGGGCGACAGGTTCAGGAACAGGAAGCCGTTCCATTGCACGCGTGCAATGGGCAGCAAACCGTTGGCTTCCTTGGAAAAATCATCGGTGGGCGTTCCGTAGGCCGTCGAAACAAGCCGCCCGTCCGACGCGGCATAGGACCAGGCGTGATAGGGGCAGGTGATCAGCTTGCCCAGCGGCTTCTCATGCGCGCAAAGCTCGGCGCCGCGGTGGCGGCAGGTGTTGTGATAGGCCGCGACCTCGCCCCCGGGGCTGCATGTCACAAGGACGGGCGCCCCGGCGATGGTCAGGGGACGCAGGGTGCCGGGGGGCAGGTCGGCAAGCCGTCCGACCATGACCCAGTGGCGGTTCCATATGCTGCGCTGTTCGCGGGCATACCAGTCGGGCGACAGATAGGCCTCGCGCGGCAGGGTCAGCGGGCAGTGGTCAAGCAGCGGGCTCTCTGGGTGGCGGTGCGGGTCAAGATCATGAGGCATCAGAACCTCCCAGGGGGGGTGGCGCGTTTGCGGGGCGGGTTGAAGAAGGGTCGTTCCACCACGGTCACGGGCAGCATCAGTTTGACATATTGCAGCTCGCGCAGGGCATAAATTTCGACCCACAGATTGTCACCATTGCGATACTTGGCCTCGACATGCGCCAGGGCCAGGTTGCGCTTGGTCGTGGGCGACCAGGCGGCGGCGGTGATGAAGCCGGCCTCGGTCTTCTGGTTGTGGTAAAGCAGCGACCCTTCGGCCGAGATATTGCCAGCAATATCAAGGCCGACCAGCGCCCATTTGGAACTGCCGTTGTCGCGTTCGGCCGACAGCGCGCGACGGCCGTTGAAATGGCCCTTGTCCCAGTCGATCATCCAATTCAGCCCCATTTCAAGCGGCGAACGGGTACGATCCTCGCGCACGGCCTGGGCGGCGGGCACGAAATCCATATTGGTGATGATGAACCCGGCCTCAAGCCGGGCCAGGTTCAGGGCATTGGTGCCGATGGGCCGTAGACCGTAGGGGGCACCGGCAGCGAACAAATGGTCCCACAGGGGCAGGGCAAGGTCATTGGTCGTCCAAAGTTCATAGCCCAGATCCCCGGTGAACCCGGTGCGTGAGATGGTCAGGGTGCCGGTTTCGAACGGCAGGCTGACCATGCGAAAGGGTTTGAGGGTCGAGACATCGAAACCCGCCGCCCGCAGAACCTCGGCACTGGTCGGGCCTTGCAGGGACAAGGCCGCGATGTCTTCGGTTTCTTCGGTGATCTGCACGTCGAAGCCGTAAGCACTGTCCAAAAGCCAGGGCAGGTGGCGTTCCTGGCAGCAGATGCGGTAATCTTCTGGGCCCAGGTGAAACAGCGTGCCGTCATCGACAAGCTTGCCCGCATCATCGCACCAGACCGTGTAATGCACCCCGCCGACCGACAGTTTTGCGACATTGCGCACCGTCAGGCGGTTCAGATATTCGGTCGCATCGGGGCCGGTGACGCGGTATTTGACCATCGGGCACAGATCATAGACCGAGGCCGCGTTGCGGATGGCGGTATATTCCATCGCCGCGTCCTGAAAGGTCTGGGCCGTGGTAAAGCCCGCCCAGGGGCCCCAGTCGTTCAGATGATTGGCGGCGGCGGTGCGCGGATGAAACGGCGTCTGCTTCAAGGGTGTGTGGTAGTGCAGTCTGGGGTCCAGCGTCATGTCCGACCCTCCTTGATGATGCGCAGGGCCGCGTTCCATCCGGCGGCACCCGAGATGCCGCCGCCGGGATGCGATCCGGCCGAGGCCAGCCAAAGCCCGTCAATCGGTGTGGCATATTGCGCCATGCCGGGCAGGGGGCGCAGGAACAGCATCTGTTCGATGCTAAGCTCGCCATGGTGCCAATTGCCGCCGACAAGGCCGTAGCGCGCCTCGATATCATAGGGCATCAGGAGTTCGGCCTTTGTGACCAGCGCCCCGATGCCGGGGGCATGGACCTCCAACTGGGCCAGTGTGTTGGCCAGCATGTCGGCGCGGGCGGCATCCGGGCCGGCCTTGGGCGCATGGGGGGCGAACTGGACCACGGCAGACAAAAGGTGCTGGCCCATGGGCGCGTGGCCCGGCTCATGCGCCGAGGGAAGGATGATCTCCATGACCGGCGCCACGGGAACTTCGTTGTATTTCACGGCGTTATAGGCGTATTCTACAGCGCGCAGCGAGGGCGCGATGACCAGGCGCGAGGTCAGATCCGCGCCCCGGAAATCGGGCGCGGATTCAAGCGCAAGGTGCAGTTTGGCCGCCCCGCCGCGCGATTTCTGCGACCGGATGCGGTTGGTCAGGCCGGTGTCCAGATGGCGGGGGCCGATCAGGGTCAGGAAGGTGGTCTTGGGGCTGATGGCCGAAACGATGGTGTCGGCCATGATCTCTTCGCCGCTGGTCAGGCGCAGTCCGGTGGCGCGGTCGCCTTGCATCACGATCTGGGCGACCCGGGCATTGCAGCGCAGGGTCACGCCCTGCGCTTGCGCCGATCTGGCCATGGCGTCGGCCACGGCGGCCATGCCGCCCGCAGGCAGGGACAGGGCCGCCTTTTGGCCCAAAGCCTCGCCCGCCAGACGGTTCAACAGCAGGACCAGGGAATTCGGCGATTGCGGGCCAAGCCAGGAGCCTAGGGTCGCATCAAAGCCCAGCAGGCCCTTGAGGCGATCGTCGTCCAGCTCGTCATTCAGCACATCGGCGACATTGATCAGGAACATCCGCAGAAACTCGCGGAAATCGGCCTTGCCAAGGGCGCGCACACCCAGGCCAAGCTTGGCAAGCTTCAGATATTCATTGCCGGAGCCCTTGGCCAGACGCGGCGGGGTCATCTGCTTGAAGGGTGCCAAGACCCCGGCGAAGGACATGAGTTGTGCCCGCAAGGCGCGCCATGCGGCGCGGTCCTTGTCGGTCAGCGTGCCGTCGATCTGGTTGCCTGCGGCCCCCTTCAGCACCAGATGGTCACCCCTGGGCGACAACGCGGTCGAGGTCAGGTTGGTGGCTGCGAATTTCAGCCCGTGGCGGTCCAGATCCATCGCGCTGGCCACACGGGCATCGATCTGGTTGGCGATATGGGCCAGGGCGGGGGCGCGAAAGCCGGGGGCAAAATCGTGGCCCAGGGCCGCGCCACCAGGGGCGGCACCCGCCTCAAGCACCAGCACCTTGCGGCCCGACTGTTGCAGGCGGGTGGCGCAGGCCAGCCCGTTGGTGCCGCCGCCGATCAGAACGGTGTCAAAGGATGGCATAGGCGTCACTCATGTCTTTGGCGGGCAGGCGGATGTCGCGCAGGATCTCGGCTGCGGCGTTGCGGCCGGGGGCACCCATGACGCCGCCTCCGGGATGGGTGGACGAGCCGCAGATCCACAAGTCCTTGATCGGGCTGCGGTATTGGGCATAGCCGGGAACGGGGCGGTTGAACAAAAGCTGGTCAAAGGTCAGTTCGCCCTGGAAAATGTTGCCCTCGGTCAGACCAACTTCGGCCTCCAGCTCGCGCGGGGTGCGGACCTCGACATGCAGGATGCTGTCGCGGAAACCGGGCGCATATCTCTCGATCTGGTCGATGCAGGTCGCACCGAACGCATCGCGGTCGGCATCGGACCAATCCTGCCCTTCGATCCTGGGCGGGGCATATTGGACAAAGCAGGACATGAAATGCTTGCCCGGCGGGGCCATGGTCGGGTCCAGCATGGTCGGGATCATCATGTCCTGGAACGGGTCGGCGCTGAAATGGCCGGCCTTCCAATCATCATAGGCGCGCTCCATCTTTTCGATGCTGTCGGTGAAATGCAGGTCGCCCTTCATATGGGGCGAG
>JAYSWK010000286.1:0-1765 GCA_043718085.1 Rhodobacterales bacterium | reverse complement strand
GGGGCTGGTAGCGCGGCGTCCCACTTAGTTCACCGATCAGGCCGCGCCGCAGCGAGGTCCAATTGGCCAGGTTGGCCTGCGCGGCCAGGCTGTCGGCCATGAAGCCGCGTTCGGCGGTAAAATCGGCGCGGACAAGGGTGTCGAACAGAGCCTCGGTCACGGTGCCGACAAGGCGCTTGGCTGCAGCAGAGGGTGCGACCTGGCCAAAGGCCGGCAGCGCCGACACGACGGCAACGGCAAGGCAGGCCGCAAGGCGGGTCATGCGGATTGCGCCGGGTCGTGCCCGCGCAGCGTGTCGATCATCCGTTGCACATGGGCAGGGTCGGCATCCGGCGTGATCCCGTGGCCGAGGTTGAAGATATGCGGCCCTTTGGAAAAGGCGTGCTTGACCCGCAAGGTCGCGTCGATCAGCGCCTGGCCACCCGTCACCATGTGGCGCGGGTCAAGATTGCCCTGGACGCAGCCGTCCGGCTGCACGTGTTCGGCGCCCCATTCCGGCGTCACCGAATTGTCCAGCGCCACGCAATCGGCCCCTGTGGCGCGGGCAAAGCCCACATAGCCCGGACCCGCCTCGCGCGGGAAGGCGATGACGGGCAGGCCGGGGTGGCGGGCTTTCAGCGCCGCAATGATCCGCGCGGTAGGCGCCACGGCGAAATCGGTGAAATCCTGACCCTTCAGCGAGCCGGCCCAGCTGTCGAACAGCTTGACCACCTCGGCCCCGGCCTGCACCTGCATCGACAGGTATTCGACGGTCGCCTCGGTGATCCGGTCGATCAGGGCGCTGAATGCGGCGCGGTCGGCGGCCTTGAACGCATGGGCCGGGGCCTGATCCGGCGTGCCGCGCCCGGCGATCATATAGGTCGCCACGGTCCAGGGTGCGCCGGCAAAGCCGATCAGCGTGGTCTGGCGCGGCAGTTCGCGGGTCAGGATGCGCAGGGTTTCGTAGATGGGTTGCAACGTGTCGTGGATCGCCCCGGTGGGTTTCAGCGTCTGCACGCCTGCCATGTCGGTGATGGTGGAAAGGCGCGGCCCCTCGCCGGTTTCAAACCACAGATCCGCGCCCAGCGCCTGCGGCAAAAGCAGGATGTCGGCAAACAGGATCGCCGCATCAAACCCAAAGCGGCGGATCGGTTGCAGCGTGACCTCGGCGGCAAGGTCGGGATTGTAGCACAGTTTCAGGAAATCGCCCGCCCGGGAGCGTGTGGCGCGATATTCGGGCAGATAGCGCCCGGCCTGGCGCATCATCCAGATCGGAGGTGTGGGCAGGGTTTCGCCCGCAAGGGCACGCAGGATCAGTTTGCTCATGCCGCTGCCTTGCCTGCCTGCGACCTGATGTCAAGCTTGGGCGCACCCGCCGGTGCTTGTCAGGCCGATGGGTCGCAGTTAGACCTGCGCCCCATGACCCGTGATCTGCCCTCCCCCGCCCACCCCCTGAACATCGGCACCCGCGGCTCGCCTTTGGCGCTGGCGCAGGCGCATGAAACGCGCGACCGGCTGAGGACGGCCTTTGATCTGCCGCAAGAGGCTTTCCAGATCGTGGTGATCAAGGTCACGGGGGACATGGTGCAGGACCGGGCGCTTAGCGCGATCGGCGGCAAGGGCCTGTTCACCCGCGAGATCGAAGAGGCGCTGGCGGCGGGCGCCATCGACATTGCAGTCCATTCGATGAAGGACATGCCGGTCGATCAGCCTGAAGGGTTGGTGATCGACTGCTATCTGCCGCGCGAAGATGTGCGCGACGCCTTTGTCGCGCCCGTGGGCGGCA
>JAYSWK010000285.1:0-1769 GCA_043718085.1 Rhodobacterales bacterium | reverse complement strand
TCCTTCAGGCTTTCGCCCGGCACCGGCACCACGACCAGACCGAACGTGTCCCGGTCCACCGACACCCCGTCATAGAATGCCGAGGTATAAACCGCCGTCTGGGTGTCGAACTGCAAGGCCCGCGCCAGAACCGATGTCGTCGGATTGCCGCCCAGCAATGTCGCCAAAAGCGACAGGGCCGCCGCCTGCCGCTGATCGCCCGGATTGCGTTCGGGGGCCAGATAGGTGCGGATGACATAGGGCTGCGCCACACGCCCATCCGCCAGCGTCAGGCGCCGCTCGGCCAATTGCGGTGGCTCGGTCGGTCGGATGCGCGGGCCGATCTTGTCCGAGGGCGGAATGGGCTCGTAATGGGTCTTGGCAAGGGCCAGAACCTCGTCCGGGTTCACATCCCCCGCCACCAGCAAAATGGCGTTGTTGGGCGCGTAATTGATTTGGTAAAAGTCCAGGGCATCCTGCCGCGACAACGCCTCAATTTCGTGGCGCCAGCCGATGACCGGGATGCCGTAGGGGTGGTTCATGTATTGCGCCGCCTGCATCTGCTCGGCCATCAGGGCGCCCGGATCACTGTCGGTCCGCTCGTTGCGCTCGTCCAGAATGACCTGCCGTTCGGTCGTGACGTCGTTTTCCGTCAGGTTCAGATTGTGCATCCGGTCCGCTTCCAACCCCATGACCAGATCCAGACGATCCGCCGCAACCCTTTGGAAATAGCCGGTATAATCAAAGGTGGTAAAGGCGTTGTCGCTGCCGCCCTGGGCCGAGACGATCTTGGAAAGATCACCGGGCGCCACGTCTTTGGTGCCCTGGAACATCAGATGTTCCAGAAAATGCGCGATGCCGCTGTGGCCTGGTGTCTCGTCTGCCGCGCCGATCTTGTACCAGACCATATGCACCGCGACAGGCGTGCGGTGATCCTCGATCACCACCACATCCATCCCGTTGTTCAGCTTGAATGTGCTGACCTTGTCCGCCAGCGCCGCCCCCGGTGCCGCCACCGCCATCAGCACCGCCGCACATAATCCCAGACGCCGCATCGCGTTCCTCCCGATTGCCTTGCGGCCAAGCTATTGCATGGGCTTGCCAAGGGCAAACCCCACCACGCAGAAGTGACCGCTGACGGCCTCAGCCTTCGGAAGGCGCGTTCCTTGGCGGGGCCGAGGGGGTGGCCACGCCCGCCGCGCGCCAACGGGCAAGCTCGGCATAGACGTCCAGCCAGAACTTGGCATAGGCCTTGTAATAGGTATTGACGCGGAACAGCTTTTCCAGCGGCTTGCCGCCATGGGTCTGGCGATAGCGCAGATCTTCGGAAGCCAATGTGTCGCGAATTCCGGCCTGCACACCGTGACGGCTGGCATAGCCGACCAGCGCCCCGTCGCCGCTGGCGCCTGCACCCGGTGTGCCGCCCAAGGCCGTGATGGCGTCGTCCAGCGGATGCTGATCGGTCAGGTTGCCGCCGCCCGGCGTCGGTTCGGGCAAGGTCGCCAGATCAGGCGGCAGTTCCAGCCCCTTTGGCGGCTGAATCGAAAATTCGTCCGGCCCATCGGTTGACGAGCGCAGGTTCATCAGATGCGGCTCGCGCTTGGCCCCGCCGCAAGCCGTCAGCGCCACCAGCGCAGCAGCCGCAAGAACCAACCAAGCCTTCCGCATTCCCACCCCAGCCCCTGTTTGTGCGGGCCCGCTCAAAGGCCCGGTTTCGCCTGTCTTAGCGCAAAGCCGATGGCACGTCACGGGGTCTTTCGGCGCGGCTTGCGCACGGTTGGTCCGGAACC
>JAYSWK010000284.1:0-11366 GCA_043718085.1 Rhodobacterales bacterium | reverse complement strand
CCGCCACTTCGACCGTGTCGGGCCGCACCAGAAGCGTGCCATGGTCCAGTTCGGCCAAAGCCTGCAACCCGGCCAGCACGCGCTGCGGCCAGCCGTCGGGCGCACCGGCATCCAGAACGGTCGCCACATGCACCCGCTCGGCCCCGAAACGCGCCTTGGCAAAGCTGGCCACGGCGGCCTGCATCCGGTCATTGGTCAAACGCCCGCGCAGATCGACCTGATGCGACACCGGGGCAAGGCTGGCGGTAAACTCGATCGGCCCGGCCGTCGCAGTCCTGGCCTTGTCGGGCATCTTGGCATCCAGCGCGAAAACTTCGGGCAAAGCCGCGCGCAATTCACCGATTTCGCGGTCAAAGACCGCCTGATTGACCTCCGGGCCCGCCAGAAGCGTGATGTCGGCATCCGAAAAGGTCACGGTGCCACCCCCCAGCTTGCCCAGCGTCAGGATCGCCGCCGATGTCGCCTGCGCCCACGAGGGGCTGGGCACGCCAAGCCCGACCGTGCAGCGCGCCTTGCCCGTGGCACCCGCCTCTTGGGCTGCGGACAGGATCCGGTCGCGCGCCTTGTCGCTGTCGGCCGAACAGGCGTCGAACCGCGCTCCGTCGCCATCGACGACAAAGCGCAGGGTAAAGGGCGTCAGCACCGGGCGCGGCGCGGAAATGGCCGTCGTCACGACCAGACCCTTGGGCGTGGCCTGGATGATATTCGATTCGAAGGTGCGCTTCTCGGCCTCGCTGGCCGCGATGGCCGTGATGACGACGCCATGGTCGGACACCGAAATCTTGGAATGCGGCAAAAGCTGCAAGGCCGCGATGCCCAGTTCCAGCGCAGGCCCCCAACCCTCGGGGGCCGGATAGGCCGCGGTTTGCAGCATGTCGGTCTCGGCCTCGGACTTGCTTAGCGCCTTGGACACTTCGGCCAGTTTCGCCTTGGCCGGGCCCTCGGGCACCAGACCGATCAGCTGCACGTCTTGGTCATTGCGCAGCATCTCGATGGAAAAGCGTGGCGCAGCAATGACTTGCGCGGGCTTCACGTCAAAGCCGTCGCGCAGGCGGCCCGAATCCACCACCGATCCGGCCAGGTTCATGGCCGAAAAACGCAGCGCCTCGTTCGGGGCCGTGCCCGACAAGGCCACGATCAACCCGTCCGCCTCGATATGGGCCCAGGTATAGCCCTCGGCCAGCAGGCGCGAGGTGACCAGCGACACCGACCGCGCCTCGACCGCGCGGGCCAGACCCCAGGACAAAAGCAGCGCCACAAGGGCCGCCACGGCAAAGGCAGCCCCGGCCAGCATCTGCGGCGTTGGCTGAAACCGCGGCGGGGCGGGGTCAGGCATCGGGTCGGTTGGATCACTCAAGTCAGCCACGGCGGCATCGGGTCCTTGCGCTTGGGTGCGGTCAGTGCCGGCATCCGGGCCGGCATCCGGCGAGCTTTAAGGGCAGGCGCGGTCAGGATCAATCACACAAGGGCGGCTGCGGCAAGAAACAGCGCAGGAATAAGCCCGGCATTGCGATTGGCCCGGAAGGTCACCATGCACGAGGCCGGATCATCCACATTCAACCCGCGCATCTGCCATGACATGTGCCAGCCAAAGGCCCAGATCCCGCCCAGCGCCAGCAAAAGCTCGGCCAGATTGCTGTGGCGCGCCAGAACCAGCACCACCGCCATTCCCATCAGCACCACCGTGGCCAGGATGAACCGCCAAAGCCAGAGGCGCGAGCGATCCCCGAACAGCCGCGCGGTGGATTTGACCCCGATCAGGGCATCATCCTCGCGGTCCTGATGGGCATAGATCGTGTCATAGTAAAGCGTCCAGGCAATGCCGCTGGCGTACAGCAACACGGCGGGCAGATCCACCGTGCCGGAATGGGCCGCAAAGGCCAGAATGGCCCCCCAATTGAAGGCCAGCCCCAGAAAGACCTGCGGCCACCAGGTGAACCTTTTGGCAAAGGGATAGATCAGCACCAGCGCCAGCGACGCCACGCCCAAAAGAATGGCCACGCCATTGTAACTCAACAATATCAGCCCGGCCAAAGCGGCCTGCGCGGCCATCCACAGATAGGCGCCCGTCAGGCTGACCTGGCCCGACGGCAGGGGCCTGCTGCGGGTGCGCGCCACCTGCGCGTCAATCTCGCGGTCGCTGATGTCGTTCCAGGTGCAACCGGCCCCGCGCATCAGAAAGGCCCCCGCAGCGCAGGACAGGGCAAGCCAGATATCCCAGGGCCGGAACGCATCCTGCATCGCGGCCAAAGCCAGCCCCCACAGGCAGGGGATCAGCAAAAGCCAGGTGCCGATCGGCCGGTCCGCCCGGCTCAGCCGCAGATAGGGCCGGGTGACGGGCGGGGCAAAACGGTCGACCCAATTGCCCTTTGGGGCGTCGGCGACGGCAAGCTCTGGCATTTCTGGGGCGTCGGACATAGGCTTCCTGTCATCATGGCAGAGGCAAAGATCAGGCTCAATGTAGATCAGGCGCTGGCGGCAGGGCAACCTGTTGCCTTGGGCGCTGATCAGGCCAATTACCTGTTCAATGTCATGCGCCTGGCACCGGGGGCGTCGGTCCTTCTGTTCAACGGGCGCGACGGCGAATGGCGTGCCGTGGTCGAACAGGCGGGCAAGCGGGCCGGGGTGCTGCGCTGCGAGGCGCAGACAGCGCCCCTGCGCCTGCCGCCCGACCTTTGGCTGATCTTTGCGCCCATCAAGAAGGCGCGGACCGATTTCATCGTCGAAAAGGCGGTTGAACTGGGTGCGGCCCGGATCCTGCCCGTTCAGACCCGTCACACCAATTCCGAACGCATAAGGCAGGACCGCCTGCAAGCCCATGCCATGGAAGCGGCCGAGCAATGCGGCGCGACCTTTGTGCCCGAGGTGGCCGATCTGACCCCGCTGGACAGGCTTCTGGACAAATGGCCGCCGGATCGCCGGCTTTTGTGGTGCGACGAGGCCCGCGCCGGTGCGCCCATGGCGTTGGCAGGGCAACGCGGCCAGCCCTGGGCCATCCTGATCGGCCCCGAAGGCGGCTTTTCCACGGATGAGCAAAACCGTCTGCGCGCCTTGCCTCAGGTCGTGCCCCTGTCCCTTGGCCCCCGCATCCTGCGCGCCGATACGGCGGCGGTGGCGGCGCTGACGCTGTGGCAGGCGGCATTGGGGGATTGGGCGTGATGCGCGTGGTCGCTGATCCTTTTGGCCGACAGGGAAAGGCTGGGCTGACATGGCATGGATACGACCCGAAGTGACCGAACTGATCTGGCGGGGGCGCGAGGTGATCTGGGCCGGGCTGGTCGTGGTTGCCGGGGCCTGGCTGATCAGCCTGGGGGGCCTTCTGCTGGTGCCCGTCGGTCTGGCCGTGGGCGGCATCGGCCTGGTCCTGGCCATCATGGCCTGGCGGCGGATGCAGTTTGAACAGACCACTGCGGCCCCCGGCCTTGTCGAACTGGACGAGGCGCAGGTCGGCTATCTTGGTCCCGAAATCGGCGGCTTTCTCAGCCTTGAGGAACTGGTCGAGCTACGCCTTCTGTCCCTGCGCGGCCGCAGGCTGTGGCGGCTGAAACAGGCCGATGGTCAGGCGCTCTTGATCCCGGTTGATGCCAAGGGGGCCGAGCGGCTGTTTGACGCCTTTGCCAATTTGCCCGGCATGGACAGTGGCGCGCTTGTCGCGGCCCTTGACCCCAATTCCCTGCCCGCCGGCCCCGCGCTGACCCTGGCCGCCCAAACCCGCGTGATCTGGCGGCGCGCCGGACGCGGCCTTGTTTCGGGCCTATAACGTTTTGTGATCTTGCCCTGTCACCCTTGACAGGGACGCAACGGCAATCCACCTCTTGCGCCCTGAACCGATGCCTTGAAAGGGCCCTTCATGTCCATCCCTCAGTCCGGCGGCGGCCCTATTGAAAATTTTGCGCAGCTCGCCGATTTGCTGGCCTCGGGCAGCAAGCCCAAATCCGATTGGCGCATCGGGACCGAGCATGAAAAATTCGGCTGGCTGACCGACACGCGCGCGCCCCTGCCCTATGCGGGCCCCCGGTCGATCTCGGCCCTGTTCGCCGGATTGCAGGAACGCTACGGCTGGACCCCGCTGGTCGAGGGCGAGAATACCATCGGCCTGACCCGCAATGGCGCGAATGTCAGCCTTGAACCCGGTGGCCAGTTCGAACTTTCCGGTGCCGCCGTCGCCGATCTGAATGCCACCGCCGCCGAACTGCAAAACCACCTGGACGAGGTGCGCGCGATTGCCGAGCCTTTGGGCATTCGCTTCATGGGCATCGGTGCGGCCCCGGAATGGCGCCATGACCAGATGCCCGTCATGCCCAAGGGCCGCTACCGTCTGATGACCGACTATATGGGACAGGTCGGCACCCATGGCACCCAGATGATGTATCGCACCTGCACCGTGCAGGTGAACCTGGACTATTCCAGCGAAGCGGACATGGTGAAAAAGCTGCGCGTCGCCTTGGCGTTGCAGCCCGTGGCCACCGCCCTTTTCGCCTCGTCGCCGTTCTTCGACGGCAAGCTGAATGGTCACAAATCCTGGCGCAGCCGCATCTGGCGCGGTTTGGACAACAGCCGCACCGGCATGCTGCCCTTTGCCTTTGATCAGGGCTTCGGCTTTCAGGCCTATGTCGATTGGGTTCTGGATGTGCCGATGTATTTCGTGTTCCGCAATGGCAAGTATATCAACGCTTTGGGCCAGTCGTTCCGTGATTTTCTGGCCGGCAAACTGCCTGCCTTGCCCGGCGAAAAGCCCACTTTGTCCGACTGGGCCGACCATATGACCACCGTTTTCCCCGAGGCGCGTGTCAAGAAATTCATCGAAATGCGCGGAGCCGATTGCGGCGATCAGGCCCATATCAACGCGCTGCCCGCCTTCTGGGTCGGCCTGATGTATGACCAGACCGCCCTTGATGCCGCCTGGGATCTGGTGAAAGGCTTTGACGCCGCCACCCGCGAAGGGTTGCGCGTTGATGCGTCCGTTTCGGGTCTGCAAGCCCAGGCCGAGGGCGTCAAACTGCTCGATCTCTCCCGTGCTGCCGTGGGCCTGTCCCATGCCGGCCTTGCCGCGCGGGGCTTTGGAGAAGAGAAATTTCTGGCCCCCTTGGTGCAATCCCTGGCGCAGGAACAGGTCCAGGCCGACCGCTGGCTCAAGCTTTATCACGGCGAATGGGGCGGTGATCTGGGGCGTATCTATCAGGCGTCCTCGCTCTGACATTGACTTGGCTTCATTCGGGCCTCACCCTTTCGTAAGGCGCCGCAGTCAAGCGGCCCCTGAAAGGGGATAGTCATGCGCGATTTCTTCATCAATTCACTGGAAGTTCTGGTCAGCATCTTTGTCGTTCTGCTGGGTCTGGCCGTTCTGATCGCCGCTGCCGCCGCGGCCTTTGGCGGGGGCAGCATGGGGCCGGGCGGGGCCAGCGGGCCTTTGGTCGGCATCGGCATCCTGATCGGCGGGGCGCTTTACGTCACCTTCATCGGCGGTTTCATGTATATGGGCATCGGCATCTATCAGAACACCAAACGCTCGGCCGAGGCGTTGGAAAAGCTTTTGTCCAAGTAAGGCAGGGTCGGGGGCTGAAAATGGCTCTCGACAAACCTTTCAATCTGGTTAACGAAAAAACACAAGCCTTTGGAAAACAACGATAAAACATGATGTCCAAAACTTGGACATCACGCCTTTTTCTGCCCGATCTTCGGCTCGGTTCCCTTCTTGATCCGCTCCAGATTGGCCCAGTGGCGGAAATAGACCAGCAGGGTCAGGATCATCACCAGAAAGATCATCTGCCCATGGTGGAACAAGATCAGCCACAATGTGGCCAGCGCCGCCGAGATCAGGGCCGACAGCGAGGAGATCCGGGTGATCGCCGCCGCCACGACCCAGGTCAGGCAGCAGGCCAGCCCGACCCGCCAGTCCAGCGCCAGCAGGGTGCCCAGGAATGTCGCCACCCCCTTGCCGCCCTTGAAGTTCAGCCAGATGGGGAAAAGGTGGCCCAGAAAGCTGCACAGGGCGGCCAGTTGTGCCGCATCCTCGCCCGCCCAGGCCCGCGCGATCAGCACCGCCGCCGCCCCCTTGGCCGCGTCCAGGATCAGCGTCGCCGCCGCCGCGCCCTTGTTTCCCGTCCGCAACACATTGGTCGCCCCGATATTGCCCGACCCGATGGACCGCAGATCGCCCAGTCCCATGGCCCGCGTGATGACGATTCCAAAGGGCACCGACCCCAGCAGATAGGACAGCACCGCCACTGCAATCATCAGACCCGCAGGCGAAGTAAAATCCGGCATCGCTCAACCCCTGTAGATCTGGGCACCACCCACCCATGTGGCCAATACCTTACCCTCCATCCGCTGCCCGTCAAACGGCGTGTTCTTGGACTTGGATTTCAGCGTGAAGCGGTCCAGCAGAAACGGCGCATCCGGGTTGAACAGCACCAGATCCGCCGGGGAACCATCCGACAGGCGGCCCTGCGGCAGGCCCAGCCGGTTGGCCGGGTTCAGGCTTAGCGCCCGCCACAACTGCGGCAGGCTCACCGCCCCGGCATGGTAAAGCCGCATCGCGGCGGGCAGCAGGGTTTGCAGGCCGACCGCCCCACTCGCCGCCTCCTCGAACGGCAGCCGCTTGCTTTCCTCATCCGCCGGTGTGTGGAAGCTGGAGATGACATCAATCACCCCCTCCGCCACCGCCTGCACCATCGCCACCCGGTCATCCTCGGACCGCAGCGGTGGCGTCAGCTTGAAGAAGGTCCGGTAATCCCCAACATCCATTTCGTTCAGCGTCAGATGATGGATCGAGATGCCCGCCGTCACATCCAGCCCATTCTTCTTGGCCCGCTCCAAGGCAGGCAGGCTGCGGGCCGAGGTGATCTGATCCGCGTGATAGCGCGCGCCTGTCATCTCGACCAGGCCCAGATCCCGGTCCAACCCGATCCGCTCCGCCATCGGGCTAACGGAAGGCAAGCCATACAGCGAGGCAAACTTCCCATGCGTCGCCGCCGCCCCCGCCGATAGCCCCGGTTCCTGCGGATGCCCCACCACCAAAGCCCCCAGACTGCGGGCATAGGTCAACGCCCGGCCCAAAGCCTTGGTATTGGTCGACACATGAAACACATCGCTAAAGGCAACCGCCCCGGCATCGAGCAAAAACCCGATCTCCGTCATCTCCTCGCCCAGCCGCCCCTTGGTCAACGCCGCCATATGTCGGATGCGCACCACCGATTCCGCCGCCCGCCGCGTCACAAATTCCAGCGTCTCGGGCGTGTCAATCGACGGCGAGGTATCCGGCCTTGCAATGATCGTGGTGACGCCCCCAGCCGCCGCCGCAAGGCCCGCCGAGCGGAACGACTCCCTATGCCGCTCCCCCGGCTCGCCAATCTTGACCCCCCAATCGACGATCCCCGGCGCCAGACACATCCCCCCACAGTCGAACACCTCCGCCCCCTTCGGCGCCGCCCCCCGCCCGACGATCACGCCATCCTTGACGGTGAGCGAGCCAAGCGCATCCGTCCCCGCCTCCGGGTCGATCAGGCGGGCGTTGGTGAGGTGGAGGGTCATGTCAGCAACTTTCATCTCTCTCAACTCCCCCACCACACCACCAACCCGGTGATCACGAAAATGACCACCAAAGCGACCGTGGCGACCATGCCGCTGATCCTTGCATCCGACATCGTGCGCTTCATGGCGTAACTCGGGGCATGCCCCGACTCCCCCGCGCCCCATCTCGGGGCAGGCCCCGACCTACGTTCATACCATCACCCCCACCGCCGCCCGGCCCCGCTCGGCCCGCAGGTTCCGCGCCAAAAGGTCCATGCAGGCCATGCGAACGGCCACGCCCATCTCGACCTGTTCCTGAATGACCGACCGGTTGATGTCATCGGCCAACTCGCCGTCAATTTCTACCCCGCGGTTCATCGGACCGGGGTGCATCACGATGGCATCGGGGCGCGCAAATGACAGCTTTTCGGCGTCCAGCCCATAGCGGTGGTAATACTCCCGCTCGGACGGGATGAATCCGCCATCCATCCGTTCCTTCTGCAGCCGCAGCATCATCACCACATCGGCACCCTTCAGCCCCTCGGCCATGTTGTCATAAAGCGCGCAGCCAAACCCCTCCACCCCCGGCGGCATCAGGGTCGGCGGGGCGATCAGGCGCAGGTTGCACTCCATCTTGCCCAGAAGGATCAGGTTCGAACGCGCCACCCGCGAATGCGCGATGTCGCCGCAAATAGCCACGGTCAGCCGCTGGATCCGCCCCTTGGCCCGACGGATCGTCAGCGCGTCCAGCAAGGCCTGTGTCGGGTGTTCGTGGCGGCCATCCCCGGCGTTCAGCACGGCGCAGTTGACCTTGGACGCCAGCAGGTTCACCGCCCCCGACGAGGGATGCCGCACCACCAGCAAATCCGGCCGCATCGCGTTCAGCGTCATGGCGGTGTCGATCAGCGTCTCGCCCTTCTTGACGCTGGACTGGGCCACCGACATGTTCATCACATCCGCGCCCAGCCTTTTGCCCGCCAGTTCGAACGACGCCTGGGTGCGGGTCGAGTTTTCGAAGAACATGTTGATCTGCGTCATCCCGGCCAGGACATCGGCCGATTTTACCGTGCGGCGGTTCAGATCGACATAGCGATCAGCCAGATCAAGCACTTCGACGATTTCAGAAGGTGAGAGCGGTTCGATCCCAAGCAGGTGGCGGGCGCGGAAGGTCATGCTCTCTCCTGTCGCTGATTGCCGCGCTTATAGAAAGGCGGGGGGCCGGGGACAAGTCGGGTTGTTCACGGGGAATTTGGCGCTTAGTTTGGGCCCATGGGAATCGATCCTGACATTCTGGCCCCCGAAGGATGGCACGCCGCACTGGCTGCCCTGGAATGGCAGATGGATCTTGGCGTGACCGAGATCACCGGCGAAGACCCGGTGGATCGCTACGCCTTGCCCGATACGCTGAAACCCGCGCCAGTCGCGGCCCCGGTGGTCGCCAAAACCGCCCCTGCCCCCCTTGTCGATGCGGTCGGGCTCGCCAGCGGCATGGCCGCGCGGGCCGACAACCTGGAAACCCTGCGCGCGGCGATCCATGCCTTTGAGCTGTGTGACATCAAGCGCGGGGCCAAGACCACAGTCTTCGCCGATGGCAATTCCAAGGCCCGTGTTCTGATCCTGAGCGAGGCTCCGGATCGGGACGAGGATCTGGAGGGTCGCCCCTTTGTCGGCCGGTCGGGTCAGCTTCTGGACCGCATGTTCGCGGCCATCGGCCTGTCCCGCACCAGCCCTGACCCCGAAACAGCACTTTACATCACCAACGCCATGCCCTGGCGCCTGCCGCAGGACCGTGACCCAGAGCCCGCAGAGATTGCCATGATGCGTCCCTTTGTCGAACGCCACATTGCCCTGATCGACCCCGCGCTGATCGTCGCCATGGGCAATACGCCCTGCCAATGCCTGTTGGGCACCAAAGGCATCCTGCGCCTGCGCGGCACCTGGGCTCAGGCCTTGGGCCGCCCGGTCCTGCCCATGACCCACCCGGCCCACCTCTTGCGCAACCCGGCGGCCAAGCGCGCGGCATGGGCGGATCTGCTTGCCTTGAAATCGCGGCTGTGATGCTGCCCGTCGATCTCTTTACCCTGTTGTCCTTTATCCCTGCCGCTATGGCGCTGAACCTTACACCCGGGGCCGACATGATGTTCTGTCTGGGTCAGGGGTTGCGAGGCGGGCCGCGCGCCGCGATGGCCGCCAATCTGGGAATAGCGGCCGGCGGGATGGTGCAGGTCGTTCTGGCCGGGCTTGGGTTGGGCGCGCTGGTTGCCGCACATCCGTGGAGTTTCGAGGCGATCCGCTGGGCCGGCGTTGCCTATCTGCTGATCCTGGCGGTGCAATCCTTGCGCGGTGGCCTGGCACAGCCGGGGATGGTTTCGGTGGCGCGGCCATTGGTCATCTTTCGGCAGGCCCTGTCGGTGAATATCCTGAACCCCAAGGTGATCCTGTTCATCCTGGCCTTTCTGCCCCAGTTCGTGGACCCTTCGCGTCCCGTGCTGCCGCAGTTTCTGACGCTTGGTGCCGTGTTTTGTCTGGGCGGGTTGGCGGTCAACGGGATTGTCGGCGGCATGGCCGGGGGAATCGGGCGCAGGCTTGCCCAATCGGAAAGACTGGCGCGCCTGCTGGGGCGCATCTCGGCAGGGATATTTGCGGGGCTGGCGATCAGGCTGGCCCTGATGCAGCGGGGGTAGATCATGAGCCGGATTGAAGAGACGCGGGAATTCGTGGCGGTGCGCATCGCGGTGCTGACCGTGTCGGATACGCGCAGCCTGGTGGATGACAAGTCGGGCGACACCTTGGCCGAGCGGATTGTGGATGCCGGCCATGTCCTGGCGGCGCGGGCGATTGAAAAGGATGACCGTGCGTCCATCGCGGCCCATCTTCGCCGCTGGATTGCCGATCCGGCCATAGATGTGATCCTGACCACCGGGGGCACGGGCCTGACCGGCCGCGATGTGACGGTCGAGGCGCACCGCGATGTTTATGAGAAAGAGATCGAGGCCTTCGGGACCGTTTTCACCCTGGTTTCCATGCAGAAAATCGGCACAAGCGCCGTGCAAAGCCGGGCCACGGGCGGTGTGGCGGGCGGGAAATATCTGTTCGCCCTGCCCGGCAGTCCGGGCGCCTGCCGCGACGCCTGGGACGAAATCTTGAAAGCCCAGCTCGACTATCGTCACAAACCCTGCAACTTTGTGGAAATCATGCCCCGTCTGGAAGAACACAAGCGGCGGAAATGAGCTGTCCACATGTGGACACTGTTGGATACTATTTTAAATCAAAGACTTGTGGTTTTCTGGTAACCACAACTCTTAACCCTTTGGCCCGACCATCATCCGGGCGATCAGGGCAAAATCGGCGCGGCTGATCCTGGTCAGACCATAGCGAAAAGTCATGCCCCAGGATGTCAGGCCACGGGTGATATCAAGGACATCCAGCAAGGGGCGGATGGGGGCCCATTGCGCCTCTTGCCACAGAACCGGCCGGCGCCACATCTGGGTGCCTGCCATGTCGTGCAGGTAAGGTTCGGCGACGGCCACCCGGCCAATCAGCGTGAAGGCTTGGCAGGGCGGGCCGTCGGGATAGGTCATGCGCGGGGAATAGATCACCACCCCGTCGCCGGGTTTCATCCGGCGCAGTGGGGAATCCTTGCCGTGATTGGCTTGCACGATGCTTTCCGCCTTGCCACGGGCGGCGTGATCGGCGGATGCGGTAACGACCCAATAGGTTGCTGTGTCTGGCATTTGGTTCCTCCTGACAGGGGTTTAGAGCGGGATGAGGTTTCATGGAAACAAACTCATCGAAATGCGCGTTCGAGCGAATGCGAGAGGCAGCGTTTTTCGATTCCATGCAAATTCATCCCG
>JAYSWK010000283.1:0-1772 GCA_043718085.1 Rhodobacterales bacterium | reverse complement strand
GTGGTGGATTGCGGCGCGGTGCCGACACCAGCCCTGGCGCTGGCGGGGTTTGCGCGGCCCGCACCCGCGATCATGGTCACCGGCAGCCATATTCCTGCTGACCGCAACGGGCTGAAATTCTATACCCCGCTGGGCGAGATCACCAAGGCCGACGAAGACGAAATCACCCGCCGCTTTGCCCTTGAAACGACCGATCGCCGCCCGCCGCACCCGCCCGCAGAGGTCGACGCAACGGTGGGCGCCCGTTATCTTGCACGCTACGCCAAAGCCTTTTCCCCCGCCGCGCTGTCCGGCCTGACCATTGGCGTTTATGAACACAGCGCCGTCATCCGCGATCTTCTGGGGGCCATACTGACAGAGCTTGGCGCACAGGTCGTGCCATTGGCCCGGTCGGCCAGCTTCATTCCTGTCGATACCGAAGCGGTGGACGCGGCCACCCGCACCGCACTCAGGGCGTGGTCGGCGCAGCATCGGCTTGATGCCATCGTTTCGGCGGACGGCGACAGCGACCGCCCTTTGGTGGCGGATGAGACCGGCGAAATGGTGCCCGGCGATATTCTCGGGCCACTCACCGCGATGTTCCTTGGGGCCGACAGCGTTGTCACGCCAATATCATCGAACACCGTGGTCGAGGCGGCCGGAGCCTTTGCCCAGGTGATCCGCACCAGGATCGGCTCGCCTTACGTCATCGCCGCGATGGAGGCCGCCGCCCGCAAGCCGTGCCGCGTCGTCGGGTACGAGGCGAACGGCGGCTTTCTTCTGGGCTTTGATGTGGCGCTGAGTGGCAGGGTATTGCCGCGCCTGATGACCCGCGATTGCCTCTTGCCGATTTTGGCACCCCTCACGCTTGCCCGCCGCCGCGGCCTTGGCCTGTCAAAACTGATCGCGACTTTGCCCGCCCGCAGCACCGCAACGGATCGGTTGGAACATCTGGCGACCGAACGGTCGCTGGCCTTGGTGGCAAGCCTCAGCACCAGCGACACCGCCCGGTCAGACTTCTTTGCGGGCTACGGGGCCGAACAGGCGGTGGACCGGACCGATGGTTTGCGGGTGACCTTTGCCAGCGGCCTGATCCTGCACCTGCGCCCCTCTGGCAATGCGCCGGAACTGCGCGGCTACGCCGAAGCCGCCACCGCGGCCAAAGCCCAGGCAGCGCTGGCCGATATCCTGGCCCGAGCCCGCAGGCATCCGATATGCCTCTAGTATGCATCCGATATGCGTCCGCCTGTGGCCTCGGTCACCTCATCCGCTGCGGCGCGGACCAGGGCGCCCAAACGCGCGGTTTCTGACAGCGCCATGCGGAAGGTCGGGCCGGAAACCGAAACCCCGGCGACCGGCTCGCCATGGGCGTTGAAGATCGGGGCGGCAACGCAGCGCATGCCTTCGGCCCGCTCCTGATCGTCGATGGCATAGCCGCGCTGCCGGGTGGCGGCCAGATCGGCGAAAAGGCTGGGCTGATCAACCAAAGACTGCGGTGTAAATCGTTCAAGCCCATGGGTTGAAATGATTTTCACCGCACGTTCGGCGGGCATCCAGGCCAGCAAAGCCTTGCCGATACCCGACACATGCATCGCCCCCAGCGTGCCGGGCGGAAAGAAGGCGCGGATCGCCTCATGGGTTTCGATCTGCGCCAGAAACAACACCATATCGCGGTGTTCGACCCCCAGATTGGCGGTCTCCCCCGTGGCCCGCATCAGCCGGTCCATTGGCTGGCGGGCGCGTTCGACAACCTTGGTCCGGCGCAGGAACGCCGACCCTACGCGAAACGCCCC
>JAYSWK010000282.1:0-1773 GCA_043718085.1 Rhodobacterales bacterium | reverse complement strand
GGCTGGGGGTCGCGACGTCGGGCAACGCGCGCCCGGTCACGGTTGTGATGAATATCTCGACCCCCGATGTACAGAACTTCCAGCGCAGCCAGTCCCAGATTGCCGCCCAAGCCATGCGCGCTTTGGCTCGCGGCCAACGTAACAGATGAGGATGCCATGAATTTTCATGAGGTTAGGTTCCCTTCGGCCCTTAGCTTCGGGTCAACTGGGGGGCCGCAGCGCCGCACGGACATCGTGACCTTGGCCAATGGATTTGAGGAGCGCAATACCCCATGGGAGCATTCGCGCCGTCACTATGACGCCGGAATGGGGCTGCAGTCGATGGATGATGTCGAGACGGTGATATCCTTTTTCGAAGCGCGTCGGGGTCAACTTTATGCCTTTCGGTGGAAAGACTGGTCGGATTTCAAGTCATGTTTGCCATCGCATGAGGTTGGTCCGATGGATCAGGAAATCGGCCGAGGTGATGGCGAGACGACCGTGTTCCAGCTGAAGAAGACCTATGTGTCGGGTGATCAAACCTACATCCGGCCGATCCTGAAGCCTGTTCGCGGCAGTGTGAGGATTGCACTGGCTGCCGATCCAAAGGTGGAAACGCTGGAATATGTCGTTGATCCTTCGACGGGCGAAATCACCTTTGGCACGCCGCCCGACATCGATGTCCGCATCACCGCCGGTTTTGAATTTGATGTGCCGGTTCGCTTTGATCTCGACCGGATCACAATTTCGGCTGCAACGTTCAATGTGGGCGAGGTCCCCTCGGTTCCCGTGATCGAGGTGAGACTCTGATGAGCGCCAAGGACGAGTTGATCGCGCATCTTGCGACGGGTGCCACAACGACCTGTCGTGCCTGGCAAGTCACCCGCAAAGACGGCAGGATCTTTGGTTTCACGGATCATGACCGGGAACTGGCTTTTGTCGGGACGCAATTCAAGGCGGACAGCGGGCTGACCGCTTCGGCCTTGCAGCAATCCACAGGAATGGCAGTCGACAATTCCGAAGTGGTCGGCGCGCTGAGCGACAGTGCCATTTCGGAACAGGACATCAAGGCGGGCCGCTTTGACGGGGCCAGCGTCGTGACATGGCTGGTGAACTGGCAAAATGTCGAGCAGAGGATCGTTCGATTTCGCGGCAGCTTCGGTGAAATCCAATGGTCGGATGGCCAATTCAAGGTGGAGCTTCGTGGTCTGACCGAGGGGCTGAACCAATCTCGGGGCAGGGCCTATCAGGCCACCTGTCCGGCCATTCTGGGTGACCAGGAATGCGGTATCGACCTGGACCAACCGGCATTTTCACTGGAAACGACCATCAAGAAGATCGGAAGAAGGGGCCAATACTTTGTGCCGAACCAACCGGGATTCGCTGATCGCTGGTTTGAATTGGGGCGTGTTCAACTGCTTACGGGATCCGCCGCAGGTTTGATTGCAGCCATTCGCATTGACCAAGAGGATCAGGGTTTCCGGCGAATCGAATTGATGGCCGATTTCGAAATCGCCCCCGAGGTGGGGGACGCGATTTCGCTAAGGGCCGGTTGCGACAAGTTGGCAACCACCTGTCGGGCAAAATTCAGTAATTTCTTGAACTTCCGCGGGTTTCCTCATGTTCCGGGGACCGATTGGATGGCGTCCTACCCAGTGGCAACCCAAGTCAACAACGGAAGCAGCCGCTTCAAATGATTTCGCGCACGGACATTGTGGCCGAAGCGCGGGAATGGCTGGGCACACCTTATCGCCACCAAGCCTCGATGAAAGGCGCAGGGACGGATTGCCTGGG
>JAYSWK010000281.1:0-4507 GCA_043718085.1 Rhodobacterales bacterium | reverse complement strand
CCGCCAAAGCGGCCGTGGCCACCGAAGCCTTGCGCGTGTCGATCGAGATCGGCAGGTCCAACCCGCCTTGGCGCAGCGCGGCAATGACGGGCCTTGTGCGGGCTATTTCATCCTCGGCGGCCACATCAGCGGCACCGGGCCGGGTGCTTTCGCCACCGATGTCGATGATATCGGCCCCGGCCGCCATCTGCCGGGCCTGCATCACCGCCGCTTCGGGCCGCAGGAACAGCCCACCATCCGAAAAGCTGTCGGGCGTCACGTTCAGAATGCCCATCAGGCGCGGGCGGTCCATCGGCAGGGGGCCAAAGTCCGGGCGCGGGGCGGAAAGGCGGGCAATGACCGTGGCGGGCAGGTCGGATGCGGCCACGATACGGGGCGCGGCATCCCGGCGCAGGACCTCGACCTGGGTAAACCAGCACCAGCCCCCGGCCAGCGCCAATGCCTGGGGCGGGCGTGCCGGATCGGTCATGGCTATGGGGCGAAAATACTCCATGGCCCCGTGCCTAGGGCTGAATGCGCTGTCAGGCAAGGGGCGGCGTCAGGCCGTTTCGACCGTCACGCGGCTTCCTGCCGGAAGTGCAACAGTGCCGTGAACGATCATCCGGTCGGCGGCCATGACCTCGGCCAGCCACAGGGCCAGGGCCACGGGGTCGCGCGATTGCGGCCCGTCGGTCGCATCCAGCAACATCTTGGACGGGGCCCAGACCATCATCTGGCCACGCTTGACGGCCCAGTCGATCTCGGTCCGGGTTTCCATCACCACGCAGCGCGCGTCGCGGGCGGCCAGGACCCAGGCGTTCTGCTCGATCGCCAGAAGATCGACCCGGCGCTGGGTCGGGCGGTGATGGGTTTCGGGCTGGGGCAGATCGGGCAGGCCCACGGTCAGGATCACGGGCAGACCGCGCGCCGCCCAGGCGTCCAGACGCTGCGGCAGATCGGGGGCGGCAATGGCGGCATTGTCCAGATAGATCACCAAAGGATGCAGCGGAGCCTCGGTGCCATCGACGACAACTTTCAACGCGGCCTCGGCGCGGGAGCGGACAATTTCAACCCCCAGCTTGTAAGGCCCGACATCCAGCTTTTCGATCCGCACAAAGGCGCGCATGGCTTGCGGTTCTGCCAGGATGCGCTCGGCCACCCGCTCGGCCAGGGTTTCCAGCAGGTTCAGCCGTTCCGCCGCCAGTTCCGCGGCAATCGCCTCGGTGATCCGGTCATATGACAGGATGCGGTCCACATCGTCATTCAAGGGCTGCGGGGCGGGCCGCACCTCGACCACGACGTTGAACATGACACGCTGGGTATGGCCACGTTCTTTCTGGAAGGCGCCGATTTCAACCTCGACCACATGGTCGCGCAGGGAAATCCGGTCACGCGGCGCGGCCGAGGCCGAGGCGACGGAACGCTCTTCGGGATGGGCAAAGGCAAGGCGGATGTCGGTGGTCATGGATCAGCTCAAGCTGGGATATGCCAAGTCTATCCTGTGCCAGCCCCGCGGCCAAGGCGGAAGCCGACCCCTGCGGCAAAAGGTGCGACATCAGGCGAGGGGCGGTTGCGCTAAAGCGGGATGAATTTGCATGGAATCGAAAAACGCTGCCTCTCGCATTCGCTCGAACGCGCATTTCGATGAGGTTATTTCCATGAAACCTCATCCCGCTCTAGCGGTAGAACAGATGCGCCCCGATGGCAGCGGTCTGGACGACATGGCCCCAGTTCGGCCGCACCCAGCGGGCGTGGAAATAGGTGGCCCCCAGGGTCAGGCTGCGCGGCGCCCCATCCAGCATCACCCGGGCAATCCGGCCAGCGCGTTCGCGGGAGGCGACCTCGTTCATCGACCTGGCGCCGTCGCAGACGAAGGAAAAGGCGCAAGCCCCCTGCCCGCGCGCATTGATCACGCCGCAGACCGTGCCCGGAAAGGCCGGGCTGTCGACGCGGTTCAGGATCACTTCCGCGACAGCGAACTGGCCTTGCAGCGATTCGCCGCGCGCCTCGAAATACAAGGCGCGGCGCAGGCATTCCCACTGGGTATCGCCGGTGGGTTCGGGCAGGCTGGCCAACCACGCGTCGCTATAGTCCACCACGCCGGGCAGGCCCGGCTTGGGCTTGGCCGCCGCATTCAGCGTGCCATTCGCCACCGCCGTCAGACGCGCGTCCGGCAGGGCATTCACGGTTTCATGTTCGGTTTCGAAAAGCGAGGCGAATTGTTCACCCATCAAGCTTGTCGGATCATTGGACTGGCTCACCGTCACATCGGCGAAGGCCGCTCCACTCAGGACGACCATCGCCGCAGCGGCGATCGTCCGGCATAGATGCAAGCGCATTGAACGTTGTTCCCGGTCTTGTTTCCCCATCCACACCGGGGACAATGTGGCAGAGCCCCCAGCGCAAGCGTCCGACCTAGTGGACTGGTCTGGGGTCGTCTATCGCCCCGACAAAATTGCAACAGTTTTAGGCGAATTTTGCGCGGATTTCCGCCGATTCTGGATTGTTTCCACTTTAGAAACACCCGGCAATATCATGATACTGCGTTGCTTTTTCGCTTGGACACACGATCTGCCAGGGCCAGATGGGCCGCCGCCAACCGTGCCACGGGCACCCGGTAGGGGCTGCAAGAGACGTAATCAAACCCTGCACGGCGGCAGAAATCGATTGATTCGGGATTGCCGCCATGCTCGCCGCAGATCGACAAGACCAGATCGGCCCGGGTCGCCCGCCCCCGTTCGGCCCCGATATGCAAAAGCTCGCCCACCCCATCGACATCCAGCGTGTGGAACGGATCTTCGGGGAAAACACCCTGCTGGACATAGGTATTCATGAAGCGGCCCGCATCGTCGCGCGACAGGCCATAGGTCATCTGCGTCAGGTCATTGGTGCCGAAGGACAGGAAGGAGGCGTGCTGGGCTATTTCGCCCGCGCGCAGCGCCGCACGCGGCGTTTCCACCATGACCCCCAGCTTGTAGTCGAAATTCACCCCGGTCGTGACCCGCACGGCAGCCGCCACGGCATCGATATTGGTCTTGACCAGTTCCACCTCGCGCCGGGCCGACACCAGGGGGATCATGATTTCGGGCACCACGGTCGTGCCGGATTTGGCGATCTCGACCGTCGCCTCGAAAATGGCGCGGGCCTGCATGTCATAGATCTCGGGCAGCACGACCCCCAGTCTGACCCCCCGCATCCCCAGCATCGGATTGGCCTCGGACAAAGCCTCGGCGCGGCGCATCACTTCGGACAGGGGGCGATCCATCGCCTCGGCCAGTTCGCGCAACCCCTCGCGGCTTTGGGGCAGAAATTCGTGCAAGGGTGGGTCGAACAGGCGGATACAGACAGGAAGACCCTGCATGATGTTGAAAAGCTGGACGAAATCGGCGCGCTGCATGGGCAGGAGCCGTTCAAGTGCCGCGGCACGATCCTTGGAGGTGTTGGCAAAGATCATCTCGCGCATCACGACAAGGCGGTCTTCGTCGAAGAACATGTGTTCGGTGCGGCACAGGCCAATGCCCTGCGCCTCGAACTGGCGGGCGGTGGCCGCATCGGCGGGCGTGTCGGCATTGGCGCGGATGCCGATGTCGCGGAACGCATCGGCCCAGCCCAGAAGCTTGCGGAAACTGTCATCCAGCGCCGGGGCCAGCATTTCGGCGCTGCCCGCCAGCACATCGCCTGTCGTGCCGTCGACGGTGATCTGATCACCCTCGGCGAAAACCCGGCCATCCGCCGTGGTCAGCTTGCGGTCCTTGGCGTCCAGCCGGATCCCCGAGGCCCCCACGACGCAAGGCACCCCCAACCCGCGCGCGATCACGGCGGCATGGCTGGTCACGCCGCCCCGTTCGGTCAGCACGCCAATGGCCGAATGCATGCCGCGGATATCCTCGGGTTCGGTTTCGCGCCGACACAAGATGCAGGGCTCGCCCCGCGCCGCCGAATCCTGGGCCGCGGCCGAGGTAAAGACGATCCGCCCCGTGGCCGCCCCCGGCGAGGCGGCAATGCCCTTGGCGATCACATCGCGCGGCCCGCGCGGATCGACCTGGCTGTGCAGAAGTTCGGTCAGGCTGCGCGGTTCGACCCGCAAGACCGCCTCTTCGCGTGTGATGACCTCATCCTCGGCCAAAGCAACGGCGATCTTCAGCCCGGCGCGGGCCGACCGATGGACCCGCACCGCATCCAAAACCGACAGCGCGCCATCCTCGATGGTGAACTCGACCTGCATCTCTTCGCGCAGGCGCGTGCGGCAAATGCCGCCAAAACGGGTCAGGTCGTTGAAAAGCTGCGGGGACAGCTCTTCCAGCGAGGGGCCGCGCTTGTCGCGGGTCAGATAAAGCGCCTCGGTCTTGTTCAAGGCGTCGCGGCCCTGGCTTTGGCCCAGATAGCGCCCGGTGATCTGCGCAAGGCCGGTCACCGGATCGACAAACTGGATGACGCCCGACCCTGAAATGCCCTGGCCGATACCCTGGGCCATCTGTTGGACGACCAGCCCCAAAGCCGCCTGTTTTGGCGCCCCCTTGGCCTCGCG
>JAYSWK010000029.1:0-2491 GCA_043718085.1 Rhodobacterales bacterium | reverse complement strand
ATGGGGCTGATGGTTCTGGCGTTCATCGCCTGGGGCGTGATGGGCCTGAACTATGGCATCGACTTCAAGGGCGGCACCACGATCCGCACGCAGTCGGTGACGCCCGTGGACGTGGGCGCCTATCGCCAGACGCTGGAGGCACTGCCCCTGGGGGACGTGTCGATCACCGAGGTGTTCGATCCCGGCTTTGCCGCCGACCAGCACGTCGCGATGATCCGCATCGCGGCGGTCGAGGATGTCGAGGCGGTCACGCCCGAGACGCTGAAGACGGTCGAGGACACACTGAAGGTCATGGACCCCAAGCTGACCATCGAGTCGGTCGAATCGGTCGGGCCCAAGGTCTCGGCCGAACTGATCTGGTCATCGGTCATCGCGGTCGCGCTGACCTCGCTGGGAATCATGCTGTACATCTGGATGCGGTTCGAATGGCAGTTTGCCGTCGGCGGTGTGCTGGCGCTGTTGCATGACGTGTTCATCACCATCGGCATCTTCGCGGTGTTCCAGCTGAAGTTTGACCTGACCATCATCGCGGCGCTGCTGACGATTCTGGGCTATTCGATCAACGACACCGTCGTGGTGTTCGACCGGCTGCGCGAGAACCTGTTGAAATACAAGGTGATGCCGCTTCGCGACGTGATGAACCTGTCGGTCAACGAAACCCTCAGCCGCACCCTGATGACGTCGATCACCACGCTGATCGCGGTGGGGTCGATGCTGGTCTGGGGCGGCGACGTGATCCGGGGTTTCAGCTTTGCCATCTTCATGGGGGTGCTTCTGGGCACCTATTCCTCGGTCTATGTGGCCAAGAACATCGTGCTGATCATCGGCCTGGACCGCAGCGACAAGCCCAAAGTGAACAAGGGCGAGTTTGCCAACATCGACGCCTGAGGCCCCGGCCATGCGCCTGACCGAGATCACCTATGACGAGGCCCGCCCGATTGACGGCTATGGCCCGGGGTTCTTCCGCATCGCGGGGCAGGTGCTGCGCGGGCCGGTGCTGGTATCACCGTGGAGTGCTGCGGCCTGGGGCGGGCTGGACGACACCGCCGCACCGCTGGCCCTGACGGGCCGCATCGATGTGCTGTTCGTCGGCATGGGGGCCGAGATCGCGCATGTGCCGGCGGCCTTTCGCCAGACCATCGAGGCGGCGGGGATCGGCGTCGAGGTGATGAACTCGCCCGCCGCCTGCCGCACCTATAACGTCCTGCTGGGCGAGGCGCGGCGGGTGGCGGTGGCGTTGCTGCCGGTTTGACGCGCGCGCCCCGATGCGTGTGGCGCCTGACGTGGATCGCCCGGAGTTGATCCCCCCCAATCGCCCCGGCGAAGGCCGGGGCCTTGATCCCTTGTGTGCAAAGATCCCTTGCGCGCAACCCAACGAGGCCCGGCCTTCGCCGTAGCGATCGGGTGCGGTGATGTCAGGCCGTATGCAACCTGCCCCTAGATGTTTGATCCCGGACTTTGATGGTGCATTGTGGTCTCCAGCATGGAGGGATGCGCTATGGGACAGGTTCTGCACGGGAGCGCCACCACGACAGAGGCAGTCCGTCGAGCGATACAGCATAGTCAAGAGAGCCTGAGGGCGCTGGCTAAGCGCTATGGGGTGAACCAGAAGACGGTCGCCAAGTGGAAAGGCCGGACGTCCGTCGCCGATGTCCCGACCGGGCCGAGGGAGCCGAAGTCAACCGTTCTGACGCCCGACGAAGAGGCGGTGATCGTCGCCTTTCGCCGCCACACGCTCTTGCCGCTGGACGACTGTCTCTATGCCCTGCAGCCGACGATCCCGCATCTGTCACGGTCTTCCCTGCACCGCTGCCTGCAGCGGCATGGTATCAGCCGTCTTCCCGAGGTGGACGGCGATCTGCCCGCGAAGAAGAAGTTCAAGAGCTACCCCATCGGCTTTTTCCATATCGACATTGCCGAGGTGCAGACCGCGGAAGGCAGGCTCTACCTCTTCGTGGCCATTGACCGCACGTCGAAATTCGCCTTCGTCGAGCTTCATCG
The DNA here is from genome assembly GCA_043718085.1 of Rhodobacterales bacterium. Taxonomy (GTDB): domain Bacteria; phylum Pseudomonadota; class Alphaproteobacteria; order Rhodobacterales; family Rhodobacteraceae; genus Stagnihabitans. The sequence goes on along the minus strand of JAYSWK010000029.1, from coordinate 490 downwards.
CAAGGCCCTGCGCCAAACCGCCGCCGATTTTCTCTGCCATCTTGTCGCGGCCGTGCCCTACAGGGTGACCATCGTGCTGACCGATAATGGCACCCATTTCACCACGCCTGGTGCCGGTGGATCGGCTGCTCCTCTGATCGCCGAGGCCCTGGCCAAGGGCGAACCCGTCTGGGCGCACGCCTTCGAATACGCCTGCGCCACGCTCGGCATCGAGCACCGCACAACCAAACCGAAGCACCCCTGGACCAACGGCCAGGTCGAACGCATGAACCGCACCATCAAGGACGCCACCGTCAAGCGCTTCCACTACGACGACCACGGCCAGCTCGAACGGCATCTGGCCGACTTCATCAGCGCCTACAACTTCGGACGACGATTGAAGACCCTCAAGGGCCTCACGCCCTGCGAGTTCATCTGCAAATGCTGGACTTCAGAGCCGGATCGATTCATGCTCAATCCGATCCACCAAATGCCGGGACTAAACATCTAG
>JAYSWK010000280.1:0-1777 GCA_043718085.1 Rhodobacterales bacterium | reverse complement strand
ATGCGGTCACTGCCCTGGCGCAGGATCGACGGCTCACGCGTGCCGGCCGCATCGACGCGGCGGCGGATGATTTCCAGCGATTGCTGCATCGTTCGGGTATCGGTCGCCACCTTTTCGGCATCCGACAGGCTGATCACGATGATCTGACCGTCCAGTGCCACATTGATATCCGTCGCCCCCACCCCGGTCAGCGACACCACGCTTGACGCCAGGCCCTTCAGCTTTTCCACCGCCTGGGGCAAGCCGTCCTTGTTGCTGACCGATATGCGCAGGACGTCGGGGGCGGATTGCTCGCGCCGCACCGGCCCCACGACATCGCGAATGTCCTTCAACGCGTCACGCGCCTCGGGCCAGATCGCGTTCATCCGCTGTTTATAGACATCGGCCAGCTTGACCTCGGCCAGCAAATGCGCGCCGCCCCGCAGGTCCAGGCCCAGATTGACCAAAGCCGAGGGCAGATAGCTTGGCCAGTTGCCCAGCGCCGCCGTCTGTTCGGGCGTCACCACCGTGCCGTTCTTGGCAGCATCCGCCACGGCCGACACGGCATCGTTATAGGGTTCGACCCTGGCATAAAACAGATTGGGCACGGCCATGGAAACGCCAAGCGCGACCAATGCCCAGATCAGGAAACGCTTCCAAAGCGGCGTGTGCAATTGCATGGGAAAACCTTAGGACGCGGCCGGCTCGGTCTTGGACATGACCTGGCTGATCGTCGATTTGATCACCTTGACCTTGACGCCTTCAGCGATCTCGACCTCGACCGTGTTGTCGTCGCCAACCTTGGTGACCTTGCCGATGATGCCGCCCGCCGTCAGCACCTGATCGCCGCGCCGCACTGCATCCACCATCGCCTTCAGATCGCGCATCTTCTTTTGTTGTGGGCGGATCAGCAGGAAATACATGATGGCGAAAATCAGGACCAGGGGCAGCATCGAGCCGATCAGGGATCCGGGGCCCGCAGCTCCGGCGGTCTGGGCATAGGCGGCAGTTACGAACATTCGGTCCTCATCGGTCAAAAGGGGTCAGGCCGCTTTGCCAAGCGGGCCCGTTCATTTGCCGGGCACCCTACAGATGGGGCGCAGGATGCGCAAGGCAAGGTCTGGGCACGATTTCCCGCTTCACCACGCCCGGCCAATCGGGCATATGTCGGCCACCAAAGCCACAAAGGTGACCCCATGCACGACATCCGCGCCATCCGTGAAAACCCCGCTGCCTTTGATGCGGCTTTGTCACGCCGTGGGCTTGCGGGCATGTCGGCCGACCTTCTGGCCCTGGACGAGGCGCGCCGCACCGCGATCCACGGCGCCGAAACCGCGCAAAGCTCCCAGAATGCCGCCAGCAAAGAGGCCGGTGCCGCCAAGGGGCGCGGCGACGAGGCTGAATTCGCCCGCCTGCGCGCCCTGGTGACCGAGAAAAAGGCCGAAATTGCCCGTCTTGGCGAAGAGGCCGCCGCGCTGGACGCCGAGCTCCGCGATGCCCTGATGCGCATTCCCAACCTGCCCCTGGACGAGGTTCCGGTCGGGGCGGATGAAACCGAAAACGTCGAGATCCGCCGCTGGGGCAACCCGCGCAATTTCGATTTCCCCCCGAAAGAGCATTTCGAAATCAAAGGTGTGCAACCCGGCATGGACTTTGAAACCGCCGCCAAACTGTCCGGCGCGCGCTTTGTCGTCCTGCGCGGGGCCGTGATCCGCGTCCACCGCGCCCTGGCCCAGTTCATGCTGGACACCCATATCGAAGCACATGGTCTGACCGAAACCTGGACCCCGGTTCTGGT
>JAYSWK010000279.1:0-1780 GCA_043718085.1 Rhodobacterales bacterium | reverse complement strand
TGGTCACCACGCTGACCAAGCGCATGGCCGAGGACCTGACCGAATACATGCATGAGCAGGGCATCCGCATCCGTTATATGCACAGCGATATCGACACTTTGGAACGCATTGAAATCCTTCGCGATTTGCGGCTGGGGGCTTTTGACGTGCTGGTCGGGATCAACCTGCTGCGCGAGGGGTTGGACATTCCTGAATGCGGGCTGGTGGCCATTCTGGACGCGGACAAGGAGGGCTTCCTGCGATCCGAAACCTCGCTGATCCAGACCATTGGCCGGGCCGCGCGGAACGTGGAAGGGCGGGTCATCATGTATGCCGACCGGATCACCGGCAGCATGGAGCGGGCCATTGCCGAAACCAATCGCCGCCGCCAACGCCAGGTCGATTACAATGTGGCCCATGACATTACACCCACGACGATCAAGAAGAATATCGACGATGTGCTGCACGGGTTGTGGCAGGGCGATACGGATCAGGCGCGCGTCACGGCCAAAATCGATCAACCGCTTATCGGTCCCAATCTGGCCGCCCATCTTGACGCTTTGCGGTTGGCGATGCGCAAAGCCGCGGAAAATCTGGAGTTCGAGGACGCCGCCCGGTTGCGTGACGAAGTCAAGCGGTTGGAGGCGGTCGAGCTTGCCGTGGCCGACGATCCCATGGCCCGTCAGGCGGATGTCGATGCCGCGGTCAGCGAAGCCGTGGGTGCCAAGGGTCGCTCGACCGGCGGGCGCCCGGGGGAACGGGGTGGCAAGCGCAGCCGCCGGGGCCGGTAGCGGGCGTTGCGTTAACCCGGGATTGAAAATTCATGAACGTGGCGTCCGGTGGCCGAAATGGATCTACGCGCGACTTTCATCTATTTTCATTTACTTTCTGATAGTTACCTGGTTAATCGCCCTCGGCCTGTCGCACGCAGCATCCGAAAATCCTTCGCGCCGCACGCAAGGTGCTGCACAGGCCCATTATGCCATATCCCGCTTAACCGCCGGTGAATGCAGCGCAAGCGTCGACTTGCGCCTTAAAGCGGGATGGGTTTGCATGGTCGCGGAAATCGCTGCCTCTCGCATTCGCTCAAACGCGATTTCCGATAGGCTCTTTGGTTCCATGAAAACCCATCCCGCTCTAGCTGCGCTTGACCACCCGGATCAGCACCAGAAAGATCACCGCCCCCAAAGTGGCACGCAGGATGCTGGAAAAGGCGCCGCCGCCAAGGCCAAGCCCGATGCGTGGAAACAGGACCTGCGCGATAAAGGCCCCCACCACGCCGACGACGATATTGCCGATCAGGCCAAAGCCATAGCCCGACACCAACCTTCCCGCGAGCCAGCCAGAGATGGCTCCGACAACAACAACCGAAAGAAATCCGAAGAAACCCATGGTAATTCCTTGTTTTCGCGCCGCTAGAAGACGGCCGCTACCTCGTACATGACCGGTTCGAACCCGCGGCACATCGTGGCAAACCTTCGGTTGCGCTCTCGCATTTCCGGGGTGCGCAACATGGCAAGGAAATCCTCGCGCCGCTGCCATTTGGAATAGTTGGCAATCCGGGTCTGAGCGTCATTCACATGCAGCCCGGCCGAGACGAAGCCCGGCTGATGGCGGATGAAACCGGCATAGGCCGATTTGAGTTCATCCAGAAGATCGGCACAGGTGCCCGGTGTCATCTCGAAGGTGGTGATCACGGTCTGGCCCGGAAAGTCCTTGGTTATCACGGTCATGGCGATGTCCCCCTGTCACGCGAGCCTAGCGCCGCTTGGGCGTTGCGGCAAGCTTGGCAAAGGGGGGG
>JAYSWK010000278.1:0-11453 GCA_043718085.1 Rhodobacterales bacterium | reverse complement strand
CTGCGCGACGACCGGGGGGACAGGGTGGTTGCCGTGATCGGCTTTCACGCCGCGCGGGCCGGGCGCATTGCGGCGCTGGAATGGGACGGCGCGCCAAGTGACATTGCTCGCCTGGATGGCGCCGATGTCGAGGTCAGTATCGTGGGGCCGGGCGGCCCCTGGCAATCCGTCGGCCGGCTGGTGTCGCCGCCAATGGACAGGCTCAGCGCCCGGCTGGATCTGGCGACTGCGGTCTGGGCCCGGGCGGTTCGTCTGATGTTCCACCGTGACCCCGCCCAAGACCGCGATTTGCCCGACCGCATCCGCATCTGGGAAGATCCCACCGCGCCGCCCCTTCTGGGCCTGTGGGAGGATGATCGACCCGAGGCGGGCTATGAGGCGACCGTGACACCACAGCCGGTCGCCTCATCCGGCCCACGCGGCGGCCCGGACCAGGACCATCCCGCCGAATTGGCGCTGGGTCAGACCGTGGCCTCATCCGTTCAACTGGAAACCAATGCCGATTGGTGGCGCATCGTGCTGCCAGATGGCCCGCCACGCGAACTGGCGCTGCGCTTTGCCGGTGCCGCGCGGCCCGAATTCGCCGCCACGCTCACCGGACCGGGCGGCGCGGAAATTGTGCTGTCGCGTCAGGTCGATGCGCTGGGCGATCTGATCCTGACCGCCCCGGTCCAACCCGGCAGCTACCTTCTGGCCATTCAGGAACCGCCGCGTTCGGTCGCCATTCTTTGGGATACCTCGGGCTCGGTTCAGGCCTATGCGCCCGGAATACTGGCCGCCGTGCGACTGTGGTCGCAATCCCTGATGCCGGGTCGGGACCGGCTGCAATTGCTGCCCTTTGGGCAAACCGAGATGCTGCTGGATGATTGGGCCGGCACCCCGGACGAGATCTATCCCGCCCTGGGTGCGCTGCCCTACAATGACAGTTCGGATTCGGAAGCCGCCATGGGTCTGGCGGCGCAGGCCCTGGCCGGGCAGGATGGTCAGCGCGGCATCGTGGTGCTGACCGATGCCGAAACCGCGCAATCCGGTGTGGTCTGGGGACCCTTGGTGCAGGCGCAGCCGCGTGTGGTCGCCCTGTCCATCGACAGCAGCCAGCCAACCGGTGTCACCATCATGAAGGACTGGGCCAGCCTGAATGGCGGCTATTTCGCGCGCATCACCGGCAACGCCGGGCTGGCGGATGGGCTGGACCTGGCCGCCGCCTTGTTTCGGGCGCCCAAGTTCTATGTGCTGACGGCCAGCGCCGATCCATTGAGCGAACCCCAGGGCACGGGCAGCCTGCATATCCGCGCCTTGCCTGCCCCGCCCGATGCGCCGCCGACCGGCGGGATCGAGGTCATCCTGGACGCTTCGGGGTCGATGTTGAAACGGATGCCCGACGGGCAGCGCCGCATTGCCGTGGCGCATGACGCCTTGTCCAGCCTGGTGCAGAATACCCTGCCGGACGGCACGCCCTTTGCTTTCCGGGCCTTTGGCCTTGCGGTCGATGCCTGCAATTCCGAACTCCTGGTCCCGCTGGGGCCGTTGCAGCGCGACGCCGCCGCCGCCGCCATCCGGGACGTGCCCGCCGTCAACCGCGCCAAGACCGCCATCGCCGCCAGCCTTGCCCTGGCGGCACAGGATCTGGCGTCGGTCGCGCCGCCGCGTGTCGTGGTCCTGCTGACCGATGGCGAGGAAACCTGTGACGGCGATGTCGGGGCCGAAATCGCGCGCCTTGCTGCGCAGGGCCTTGACCTGCGCCTGACCATCGTCGGTTTTGCCATCGACGATGCCGCCTTGTCCGCAACCTTTGCCGGTTGGGCCCAGGCAAGCGGCGGTCAATACCTGTCGGCGGGCGACAAGGCCGGTCTTGATGCTTCGATCTCGGAAGCGATCCTGCCGCGTTTTGCCATTGACCGGCTTTATGTTGACGGACGTGTCGAAGAGGTCGGTCTGATCGGACCTGATCAGGACATGACCCTGCCAGCCGGACGCTACAAACTGCGCCCCTTGCAAACGGCGCAAGGCAGTCCTGCCCTTTTCGACATCACCGATGCGACAGGGTCAGAGCTGACCTATGACCCCATTCGTGGATTTTCAGCGGAGTAATAACGCATGGCACAAATCCGTCTATCGCGATCCTTGGGTGCGGCGCTGGCGATGTTCTTTCTGGTCAGCGCGGTGGCCGCTCAGGATGCGGGCCCTCTGGCGCCGCCTGCAGCCACCGCGATGCCCCCGACAGCCCTGCCGCCACGCCCCGTGCCGGATCCCGCCAAGGCCACGGATGTAAAGGCAAAATTCGATCGCGCGGTCGATCTTTATCATCATTTTCGCGACCAAGGCCCGGACATGGCCGCGCGTGTTCTGGCGCTTGACCTGGACCCTGGCGAAGCTTTCCAGATCATGCGGGATCGGGTGCAAAGCATCCCTTATGACGGCCACCTGCGCGATCCCGCAGCCGTGTTCGACGCGGGCGGTGGAAATGCCTATGACAAGGCGCTGGCCCTGGCCGATCTTCTGGCCCGCATGGGCTATGATACGCAACTGGTCGGCACCGGCGAACCCTCGTCGCCTGTGACGGAGCTGCGCTGTGGCAGCGGCGCGGTCGATGGGGCGGCCTGGCAGGTGACGCAGCTGGGGCCGGACGTTCTTGCCCGTGTCCCCCTGCGCGCTGCGGCAAGCTATGCTTTGCTCCGGGGCAGTCTTGCACCGGCGATGCCGGACCAGCCCGGCTTGTCCCAGGGGCATGTCTGGGTGCAGATGCGCGACGGGGCCACTTGGGTCGATCTTGACCCCTGGCTGGCCACCACGACCTATGGTGAACACCCAGCCGGACAGGGCGCCGCACTGCAAACCCCGCCAATGGCCCATGTGATCCGCCTGGTGCTGACGCTTGAAACGCTGCAAGGGTCCGAGGTGTCCCTGCGCGACATCCTGTCCGCCGAATTGGACGTGCCCGACGCGACCCGTTCACTGATCGCGCTGGGCTTCGGCCCCAAGGTCGAGGGTCTGGGTGGCGGATTGGCAGAAGCCTTGGGCGGGTTGGAAGGCAATGGCGTCCAGATGGTCGCCACTCTGATGATCAATGGCGAGACGCGCCAAAGCGATCCATTTTCGGCGCCCGGTGCCGCCAGGCCAAAGATGGATGGCTTTCTGGATACCGGCGAAAGCCCCGCGCAGACGACCGCGCTTTTTCTGACCATCACAAGCCTGGTGCCTGGCCAGGCTGATCATGCGGAAACGCGCAGCATCTTTGACCTTGTCCCGCCCGCATTGCGGTTGAACGACCCTTTAGCCCTGGACCCAAGCCACCTTCTGCCCGCCAGAATGGGCAAGCATTATCCGGCGGCCCTTGAAAGCCTGCGCCTGTTCGTCGTGTCGAACGGTGCACCCGCGCCACGGCTTGCGGCGGCCGTAAGCGTGCAGCAGCTTGTCACCCTGGCGGATTTTCTGGCGCGCTCCAATGCCGGACTTGTGGATGGCTGGGACATTCTTTGGGCCACCTGGGCGCAGGCCAACCGCATCGAACTTGCTGCCGAGACGCTGTTTAAGGCCCGCCCGTCCCACCTTGGCGCCTGCCCGACGATGGACCGGCCCCGCGTCCTGATTTCGGGTATGGCCAGCGCGGGCGCGGACCGTGTCCAGCAATGGCTGGATTGGGCGATCGACGATTTTGGCGTCACCGGCGGCGATGCCGCAGCCCAGGCAGAGACGCGCCTTTGGCACGGAACGCTGCAAGCCGCGCTGGAGAAAGAGGCGCTGATGCAGATTACCCTTACCCCGGACGAAGTGATGCCTCTGGACAAAGGCCCGATGCAGCCCTTGTCCTCCGCCACTTTGGCGGACCTGGGTCGGGAAGCCGCCCAGGATCGCGCGCGCGGTTATGTGACCCTGGCAGATGCCGCCGTGACCTCGGGCCTTTGGTGGCGGGTCAATCCGCAAACCGGCGCCGCCGATGCCCGCGCGCTGATGCATGGCAATGCCAGCATTCTTGAATGGGGCGCGGAACGCGCCAGCGCCGCAAGCCGTTTTGGCAACGGTGCGGTCGAGATATCCGAGGCCGAGGAAGCCTACATAGCCTCCCGGTCAAACGCGCAGCTTCTGGCCGAAATCAATCAGGATCTGGCCAGAGCCGAGGCCGCAGCGGCCAAGCCGCAATGTGGTGGAAATGAATATCTGATCCTGGGAACCTGCGTCTCGATCCCCATTTCCATCGCTGTTGGCGTCGCCGTCAGCGGCGCGATCGCCTATGCGCTTTTGAATTGATGCGCGGTCCTTGATTTGCTTCAGCCGATCACGCGCAACGTGTCAGGTGGCATTGCCCCAGGACGAATTGAACAAGGCGGCCTGGCTGATCGTTCCGTCGATGGCGAATTTTGGGCCAACGGGAACCGCGCCAAGATCCAGGCGGCGCAGCCAGCGTGACCAGACGGCCGGCACGATGCCGATGATCTGGCTGGCGCCTTCTGCGCGGGCCGCGCGGCTTAGTGCCTCCATCAAGACGGCTTGCACCTGGCTGCGGCGATGGGCGGGCACGCTTTGGGCGATGAACAGCCGCGAGGCCTCCCAGATCGTCTCGGACACCGGGGCGTCAAAGAACAGCACATCGGACGGGATCTCATCCAGCAGGCCGCGCTGGGCGTCGCGCAGCATATAGCTGTAGATCCCGCAACGCGCCGTGGTCGGGCTGATCCTGATGCCGCCGATGACTTCGCCGAATTCGTGTATGGCGACCCAGCGGCAGGCCGGGGTGTCGTATTGGTCATATTCCATGCCAGCCGTTTCCGGCAACTGCCAGTTCAGCCGGTCAATGAACGTCTGTTTGCGCATGCGCATGAAATTGACCAGAAGATCGCCATGGTTATGCATGTTCAGAAACGACAGGACACTGAACCTGACATGGCCAAGGCCCGGTTCGGGCCGCGCCGGGGGCACTGAGACAAGCGGCGGCGCCTTGCGAAAAACGCTCGCAGCCTCTTTCCGCGCCTCCTGGACTGGCGTCAGATCGGGGAAACGCAGCATCGCCGCAGATTGGGCCGATGCTGATCTTGTATGCTGCATTCTATGGCGCTCACGTATTTTCTCCGAATCTGCACATAGCGATTGCTGGACGTCCACGAAATTCCAGACCAGTTGCCACTTTTTTGCCGTGATTGTAGTTTTCATGCTGTAATTACAACCACAAGCTGTTTTTCGGACCTGAATTGTTGATGGATTTGCGAAAGGTCGCGCGCTCAGGTTGTGACAGAGATGCCCTTTCGGGCGCTGGGCCATTTGGGAAGGTTGCAAGCGTGGGGACTTTGGCGCCGTTGATCCGGGCGATCCGGGCCGCCCTCCGGCATTGTCGCAAATGATCACAATGCGGCCCCAGTTTCGCCCGGTTTATGAATGCAAAGTCAATGATGTGCGATCTTGCACAAGTGAATCCCGGCTTGGGGTACCTGCCAATGGGGGCGGCGACAGGGCAGATGGGAGATGACGGACACTCTAGTGGGCAGGTTCAAAGATGAGAATCCTCGCGGTAGATGACGAGCCCAGCATTCTGGAGCTTTTGACGGCATTCCTCGAAGCCGGGGATGAGAACGAGATCATTACGGCGACGTCGGGCGACCACGCTTTGGCGATCATCGAGACGGCCGAACAGCAATTCGACTGCATTCTGGTTGACATCCAGATGCCAGAGATGAACGGCATCACCTTGTGCGAAAACATCCGGGCCGTGCCGGGATATTTCCATGTGCCGATCATCATGCTGACGGCCATGTCGCAGAAAAGCTATATCGAAAAGGCTTTCGCGGTGGGTGCGACCGACTATGTCACCAAGCCCTTCGACTTTCTTGAACTGCGCTGCCGCCTGAAGGCTGCGGCCAAGATCGTCTTTGAATACAACCGTGCCTGTGACGTTGCCGATACGGCACGGCGCATCATTCTGGACACCGGAACCGAGCGCAAGCCCCATCCAGACGAGCCGATTTCGATCGAGGATATCGACCAGGTCGTCGGCTATACCGCCTTCGAGAATTACGTGATGGCCATGTCGCGCGCCAAACTGCTGTTTGCGACGACCTTTGCCGTCAAGATCCTCGACTTCAATTCCCTGCACGAGGCGGTCAGTTCGCGAGAGATGCGTTTGATCCTGAAAAGGGTCGCCGAGACGGTTGCCGAAGCTGCACCTGGGCCGGGCAATCTCATCTCCTATCGGGGCGCTGGCATCTTTCTGTGCTTCAAGTTGAGAAAGACCTCGCTGGCGCATACCCCCAGGGTCATGCAGATCAGCCTGGCGCAACCGTTCAGCAGCTCTTTCGTCTCGCGTCGCGCCGAAGTGCATGTCGTGGTCGGTGACGAGGTTTCGCTGGTCTCGATTTCGAAAACCGGGGTCCTTCTTGCCTTGCGCAGGGCCATCGAAGTGGTCGACCACCAGCCACAGGCCATTCAAGAGATCGCGGCGAAATCCAACGCCGCCTTCGTCAACGCCTCGATGACGGCCGAAAAGAACGTCATGGCCCGCCAGGCCTATGAACTGGTCCTGCAAGAGATCATGCGCGAAGAGGGCCGGCAGGCGGGGTAAGGCAAAAATGTGTGCAGGGTTCGGGGCATTTCCAGTGGCGGTTCAATCAGGCAGCAGCAATGCGGCTGAATGCCCCGGTGTTGGAGTGGTGCAATGACCGTGCCCGCAGCCCCTGAAACGGACACGTCGCTTTGGGATGACGTGGCTCATCTTGAGCAGCGGCTGAAGGATTATGTCGCCGTCGGCAGAAAGCTGATCTGGCAACGTCAGGCAATCTTCTTGGCCGCGACCGTGCTGGGTGCCGCCTATTACGATGTCAGGACCGCGATCACCTGCTATTTCGGTGTCGTGGCGTCCGAGGCGATAGACCTCGTTCTGTTCAACAACATCACGCGGTGGGAAGACCACGACAAGAAAACGGCCCAGCGCCTTTTGTACGCCGTTATCGCCAGCACATTGATCAGCGCCGGCGCCATCAGCCTGTTTGTGATCCAGATGGCACTGCAGGAAACGACCGGTGGGCATTTCACCCCGATGCTGTTTCTGTTCGCCGCCTCGCTTTTTGCGGCCATGAACAACCACCAGATCATGCCCGCGCTGATCGTGCGCCTGATGATCTATGGCAGCACTTTCCTGTATATAGCCTTGATGGACATCATCGCCACCTCGCCGCCCTTGACCTCGCAGCCCTGGTTGCAGTTTTTCACAGCAATCTTCGTGCTTTACTTCATCCTGGACATCTCTTTCGTCTTCTTGAAACTGTATCGCCGCAACCTCAAGCAACTGGATGACCTGCGCGACGAGCACGAGATTGCCGTGCGCGCCTACGAGGTAAAGTCGAAGTTCCTTTCGACCGTCAGCCACGAGCTCAGAACGCCTCTGACCTCGATCAAGGCCTCGATTGACCTGATCAATATGGGTCTGGTTGGACCCTTGCCCGAAAAGGTCTCGGCCCTGATGCAGAACGCGGGCAAGAACAGCAAGCGTCTGGCGGATCTGATCAACGATCTTCTGGATGTGCAAAAGATCGAAGCGGGCGAGATGGTCTATCATTTTGCCGCCGTCAATGCCCGCGGCCTGGTGCTGGAATCGGTCGAGGCCAACCGTGGCCTGTCAGATCAGCTGGGCATCGGTGTCGAATGCTCTTTCCCGACGCCCGACGCCAGTTTCGAGGGCGACGAGGCGCGGCTCATGCAGGTCATGGCCAACCTGATCTCGAATGCGCTCAAGTTTTCGCAGCGCGGTGTCAGCATTCAGATTTCCGTGGCACATATGGGCAAGAAGGTCCGTATTTCCGTGCGTGATCATGGTGTTGGCATTGCCCCCGAATCGCGCGATCTGGTGTTTGGCAAGTTCACCCAGGTCGATTCTTCGGATCAGCGGCGCGTTGGCGGCACGGGTCTTGGCATGCACATCTCCAAGCAGATCGTCGAACGCCATGGCGGCATCATCGACTATGAAAGCGAAATTGGGCATGGCACCACGTTCTATGTCGAATTCCCCGAACTTCTGGCTGAGCAGAGCCTGAAACTGTCAGCCGCCTGAACGGCGCCAAGCGCCCGCGCGGACCAACCCAGAACCACACAGCGACCCTTGGGCAGTAGGGGATGCCTGCCCGTCGGAAACCCCTTTTCCATCCTGGCATTCGGGCCTCGTCGGCCTGTTTCCGTGTCTGCCAAACCGCAGAAATCGGCCAAGACTTCGCGCAAAACCCAGGTGCTCAGTCTTAGGTCGGACAAGATTAGATCACAATTGGACCAGATTGTGTTGTTACGCCACAGGTCTGAACTTCGGGCATCCGGTCCGATCGCCTTTGCGGGGCAGAAAGGTGGCTATCATGAGCGTGATGTTCGCCCTTCAGGCAGACGAACCTGCCGAGTTGCCTGCAGGCACGCGCCTTCTGAATGGACTTTACCAGATTATCGAGCCATTACAGCATGGTGGCTTTGCCATGACCTATATCGCGCGCGACAGTCTGGAACGCCATGTCGTCATCAAGGAATGCTTTCCCGCCGGTCTGTGTCTGCGCGACAATGGCCAGGTTCGGGCGGTCTCGGCTGCGGTCGAGGCGCAGTTCAACGCGCTGAAACAGCAATTCCTGCGCGAGGCGCGCGGCGTTGCAAATCTCAAGCATTCCCATGTCGTCGCCGTCCATCAGGTGTTCGAGGAAAACAACACGGCCTACATGGCGCTGGACTATGTGGCCGGGATGGATCTGATCTCGGTTCTGGAAGACGAACCCGAGCGGCTGACGGGCGCTTTCATCGAAAAGACCCTGCGCGCCACGCTCAAGGCCGTGCGCCATATCCATTCCAACGGCATATTGCACCGCGACATCGCGCCCGACAATATCCGGGTCGACGGCTCTGACCGCATCACGCTGATCGATTTTGGCGCAGCCGGTGCGCGTCTGTCGACCACAACGGCCAGTGACGGGACCGTGCCGGCTGTCAAGGACGGCTATTCGCCACCCGAGTTCTACGGCTCGGGCGAGATCCAGGATTTCTCAAGCGACCTTTATTCGGTCGGGGCCACGTTTCATCATCTGATCACCGGGCAGGTCCCACCTGATGGCCCGGTCCGGTCCGCTGCAATTGCATCGGGCAAGGCTGATCCCTACAAACCCTTGGCCGGTGGTGCCTGGCCCTGTGGCCAGATCGTCTTGGCCACGATCGACCGGGCGCTGAACTTCATCCGCGAGGAACGTCTGCAAACAGCCGATCACTGGCTGGACCAGTTGGATGGCCTGCCCGAAGTTATGCCCGAGGTCACGCCCGCGCCGGTCAAGGCGCCAGCCCCCGCAAGGCCCGTCCTGGTGGCCGTCGCGACACCTGCTGCCGCGACACCCGCAGCCGTGGCACCGGGACTTGACCAGGCCATTTCCAAAATGGTGCAGGACGTCAATCAGACCATAAAGCCGGCAGCCCATGCCCCGCTGCATCTGGTGGCCCCCGTCGCCGCGGAAACCAAACCCAAGGTCAAGCGCTGGTTCGACATCGTCGGCAACCCGATCGAGGATCTCACCGAATGGGACCTCCAGGAAGAGGCCAGAAAACGCGCCCTGGAAGAGGAAATCCTTGCCCAGGCCCAGGCCTTGGCCGAGGAACAGGAATTTGATGCTGCGCTGGACGCTTTGCCGGTACCGTCCAAGGACGTTTTCCAGATGCCCAAACCGCAACCGAAATCCTTCTTCGGTTCGCTGATCGCGCGCTACCTGTCGCGCAGCCCGGAAACCTACGCCACCTAAAGCCCGCCTTCACGGAGTACCGATCCCATGAACTTCATCCGCAACATCATTTCCGAAAAACGCGCGGCACGGCCTGTTGCCCCTCCAATGGCGGCAGCGCCCGGTGAAGCCGATTTTGGTGCGTCCACACTGCCCGATCAGCTTGACGCAGCGGTCACGGCCCGTGCGGAACCTTTCGAATTTGCAGAGGCTTCGGGCGACAGCGCCAGACTCAATATCTTCGCCAGCGAAGAGGCAGATGGTGACGCGGCCCCGGTCAACTGGGACCTGACCCCCTCTGACGCCGAGGCCAGGGATCTGGCCCCGCTGCGCCTGACCCATCCCAAGATGGCGGCCGATCCGCAGGTTGAACCATCCGCCCCCGAAACCCCCGTGGCGTTTTTCGAGCAACCTGCCCCCGAGGCGGCCCGGCAGGAAACCATCGAAGAGCGCAAGTCGCGCTTTGCCATCCTGTCCGAAGAACCCGCCCAAGCCAAATCCGGGGCCGAAGCCGCGCCCGAACCCCTGTCCATCGCGCATGGCGAAACGTCAAATCCGCTGACGCTCAGCGACATGCCCTTTGTCAGTGTCCAGCCGTTGCAGCAGGGCGAGGAAATGCTGACCGATGCTGGCATTCAAGTCCCGCCACCCGCCGCCGGGCGCGGTGCGAACCGTTCAGGCCGCGTCAAGACCCGTCTCTTGGGCTTTAACCCTGACAGCCTTGGCCTCGCCAATCCGTTCGAAAAGGCCGAAAGCCGTGCCGATGATCCTTTCCCGGTCGCCTGGCTGGTTGTCGTGGCGGGTCCGGGGCTTGGCGCTTCATTTGCCTTGCACGACGGCGTGTCCAAGATCGGGCGCGGCGATGATCAGACGGTTTGCCTGAACTTCGGCGACAACTCGATCTCGCGCGAAAACCATGTCTCGATTGCCTATGACAGCGAGCAGAACGCCCTTTTCATCGGCCAAAGTGGCCGGTCCAACATCGTCCGGCTGAACAACAAGCCGCTCCTCAGCACTGAACAGATGCGCTCTGGCGATCAGGTGCGCATTGGCGAGACGACCCTGCGGCTTGTCGCACTTTGCGGCGACGACTTTTCATGGGCAGCGAAAAGCTGAGCAGGGCTGCAAGATGTTGGGCGAGTATAGATATCAGTATGACGCGGCCAGCCTGGCTTCCATAGGTCGGCGCGACTTGCAGGAAGATGCCTTTGCGATGCATTTCCCGGCAGGTCTTGGACTGGGGTGCATTGTTCTGGCCGATGGCATGGGTGGCCATGCCGCCGGGGACATCGCCAGCAAGATGGTGGTGCAAGAGGTCTTCGACGCCCTGCAACTGCACATCGCCGACCCTATGGTCCTGGAACTCAACATGGGGGCCATATTGCGCGATGCCATGGGGCGGGCCAATGCGCGGATGTCCCAGCACACCGCGACCCGACCGGATCGGCGCGGCATGGGGGCGACGCTTCTCGCGCCCCTGATCGTGGGCAATCGGCTTTACTGGATCTCGGTCGGGGATTCGCCGCTGTATCTTTTGCGCGGCAACCGTCTGTCGCGGCTGAACCAGGAACATTCCATGGCGCGTCGCCTGGATGCCCTGGCCCAGCGCGGGCTGATCACGCGCATCCAGGCCGAACAGGACCCCGACCGCTTTTGTCTGACCTCGGTTCTTCTGGGTGAAACCGTGCCCGAGATTGACTGCCGCGATCATCCCCTGGATCTGGTCGAAGGCGATAT
>JAYSWK010000277.1:0-1785 GCA_043718085.1 Rhodobacterales bacterium | reverse complement strand
CGGTCTGGCGCGGGTCAGATGCACGGTCAGCGGCGTTGCGGTGTCTTGTGCCTCGGGCATCATGTCGCCTGCGGGGGCGGCGATGACAACCACGCCGTCGCGGGTGACGGTGAAGCTTTCTTCCGTCTTGGCGGGGGTGTCGGCCGCGAACAGACGGATTGCCCCCGCCCGTCCAAGGTCAATCCCGCGTTTTGTCAACCCGGCCCTGAGTCTGGCAAGGCTGGCCTCGCCCGAGGTCAAAAGCGCTTTCAGCCCGGCGGCATCGGCGTTGCCCGCCTGCCCCAGAAGCCCCGCATCAATACGCCCGTCGGTTCCGGCCGCGACCATCTCGCAGGGCTGGCCGCCTTCGTCATTGACGATGCGCAGCCGGTCGCCCGCGAATACCGCCAGCAGGATCGCCCCGGAACCTTCGACCCTGTAGCGTTCCACACCGGGACCGGCCGTCAGGCTGAACGGCTCAAGGATCCGGCTGGGACGGGGCGCCCCGGAAATGACCGAAGGGGGGATCATCAGCGACATCTTGAAGCCTCGCGTCATATTGAATGCACGGAAACATTATTTAATGAGAAGAATAGAGACCAAAAGCCAGTCTCGCAAGACGGGATATGGACGCTGCCGCCATTTTGACGGAAAACGCGGCTCTGACCAAGATCGGATACGTCATGCTTTCACTTTTCTTCGGCATTGCCGCCGCCCTTTCCTGGGGCGTGCACGATGTCTGTGTGCGCTTTGCGGTCGAACGGGCCGGAGTAGCACTGGCCCTGATGGCGACTCTGGGCTTCGGGCTCCTGGCCGTGGCGCCCGTGGCCGTGGCCTTCGGCGACTGGTCGGCGGTAGGCCTTGGCACTGCGGTCATGGCGTCAGGCTCGGGACTGGCCTATGCGGCCACGGCCTACAGCATGTACCGGGCCTTCGCCATCGGGCCGGTGCGGCTGGTAGCGCCGGTGATCGGCGCCTTCCCGATTCTGTCGCTAAGCTGGGCCGCCCTGCAGGGCCAGCCGCCCGCGCCTGCCCAAGTGGTAGCGGTTCTGGCGATCCTGGCCGGGGTGGCGATGACCGCAGTTCTGTCGGGCCACGATTCCGACGGCGGCTCGGCTGACCGGGCCAGACCGGCGCTCCTCTGGTCAGTCGCCGCGGCCTTCGGCTTTGCGCTGACCTTTGCCTTCGGTCAGGCGGCGAGTGTCGGCGGCGCCGAATTGCCCGTCATCCTCATCAGCCGGGGCGTGGCCTTCGTCTGCCTTTGCGCCGCGCCTCTCGCCTTTGGCGCCCGTCCGGTCCTGCGGTCGGCACCCTGGGCGCTTCTGGCGGTGATGGGCGGATGCGATGCGTTGGCTCTGGGCCTTGTTCAGGCAGCAGGCGGGCTTCCCCATCCGGAGTTTGCCGCCATCGCCGCATCGGTTTTCGGGATGGTCACCATCCTTTTGGCCTGGGCCTTCCTGAAGGAAAAGATGAGCGCGCCCCAATGGTTCTCGGTGGCGTTGGTCTTTGCCGGGATCGGCTATCTGGGGCTTTAGAGTGTGTCAGACAAAAGTGGATACCGGTTTTGTCGTCTGACACGCGTAATAACAAAAGGTCAGAGTCTGTCTGGCGATTCTGTCATCGCCAGACAGACTCTGGATCGGTTCCCACCCCGGATCACATCCAAGGCAGGCATTTCTCCGAAAGTCTTAAGCCGTGAGCCCTTTTGGCTCATCGAGGCCATTGGCTCTGCAGGTTGCGGTGAGGGTGTTTGCCAGAAGGCAGGCGATGGTCATCGGGCCGACGCCGCCGGGGACCGGGGTGATG
>JAYSWK010000276.1:0-4533 GCA_043718085.1 Rhodobacterales bacterium | reverse complement strand
CGGGTGCATACCGAGCCAGCATGGGGAAAATGGCAAATGACAACTTTTGACCGGACGATTAGAAAGATGGAAGATTCGATTGAAACGAGGCGCAGTGCCACCGACCAACGCGTTTTGGGAATTGATCCGAGCTTGGGACTTGCCGGCTTTCCCAGCACCCAAGCCGTGGGTCGCGCGGAAATCCAGCTCTGTCGATTTCGAACATCGCCTGCAGAATGACTTTGTGCTGACCAGAAGAAACGCCCGCGGCCTGATTGCCGCCAATCGGAAGGAGTTCGACGCCGAGCCGCCGCAGGACTTTTGGCCGAGCCATGATGCGCTGCGGGACGAGCCCAAGAACGCGATTCTGCTGTTGACGATCGTGGCCGGAACGATCGGCTTGGTGTGGGCGGTGGTGAGCCTTGTGCACATTGACAATTTCGCGATGGACCCGGCCTCCGGGCTCTTTTGGGTCAAGCCAGTCGCCGTCACGGCCTTGGTGCTTGGGGGGATCGGCGCCTGCGCGAGGGTTGCCAGCAGGTTGCCCGGCTCTCCCGAGACGATTTTGCGGTGCGGCTGAACCTTTCCCTTTCGTTCCTTGCGAGCTAGTCTGGGAGCATGGAATTGTTCGACGATCGCCCCGCCTCCTCCAACAGCCCTGAATACACCGTGTCCGAACTGTCGGGCGCGGTGAAGAAGGTGATCGAGGGCGAGTTTGGGCTGATCCGGGTCAGGGGCGAGGTCGGGCGGGTCTCGCGGCCGGCCTCGGGGCATCTGTATTTCGACCTCAAGGATGACCGCAACGTGATTGCGGCGATCAGCTGGAAGGGGCAGGTGGCGCGGATGCAGGTGCGCCCCGAAGAGGGGATGGAAGTGGTGGCCACGGGCCGCATGACCACCTTTCCGGGGCAGTCGAAGTATCAGCTGATCGTTGATGATGTGGCCCCTGCCGGGGCGGGTGCCTTGATGGCGATGCTGGAAAAGCGTCGCGCGGCACTGGCGGCAGAGGGGCTGTTTGATCCGGCCCGCAAGAAGCCCATCCCCTATCTGCCGGGGGTGATTGGCGTGGTGACCTCGCCTTCAGGGGCGGTTATTCGTGATATTTTGCATAGGCTTAGGGATAGATTTCCGCGCCATGTGCTGATCTGGCCCGTGGCGGTGCAGGGGCAGGCCTGCGCGCCCGAGGTGGCGGCGGCGATCCGGGGTTTCAACGCGCTGACACCGGGCAGCGCCATTCCGCGCCCCGATCTGATCATTGTGGCGCGGGGCGGCGGGTCGCTGGAGGATCTTTGGGGCTTCAACGAGGAAATCGTGGTTCGGGCAACTGCGGCGTCGGATATTCCGCTGATCTCGGCCGTCGGGCACGAGACGGACACGACGTTGATCGACTTTGCCGCCGATCTGCGCGCGCCCACCCCCACGGCAGCGGCGGAAATGGCCGTGCCGGTCAGGTGGGAGCTGCTTGCGGGCCTGGACGGCCAAGGCGCGCGGCTGTCGCGGGCACTGGCGCAGGGGCTGGGTTTGCGCGGGCAGCGGTTGCGCGATCTGGCCCGGGCCTTGCCCCGGCTGGACACCCTGCTCGCCGGGCCGCGCCAGCGGCTGGATGGCGGGGTGATGCGGTTGGGCGGGGCTTTGGGGCTGACCGTCCAACGCCGCCGGGGGCGGTTCGAGGCGCTGGCGGCACGGGCGCGGCCCGAGGCGCTGCTGCTGGGGTTTGCCCGGCGCGGCGACCGGCTGGACGGCCTGGTGCGCGCCATGGATCACGCGGCGTCGCGGCGCATCGAACGTGGCCAGACCAGCGCCCAGAACCAGGGGCTGCGCCTGGTTCGGGCGCTGTCGCGGCTGATCAGCGATGCGGGACGCGACCTTGGCAAGGGACGCGACAGGCTGGCCGGGCTGTCGGCGCGGCTGGAGGCGGCCCCGGACAAGCGCCTGTCCGACCTTTCGGCGCGGCTCGAGGCTTTGGACCGCACGCGGACCACGCTGGGCTATGGCGAGACCCTGAAGCGCGGTTATGCCGTGATCTGGGGCGACGGCGTGGTGGTGACCAGCAAGGCTGCGGCCGAAAAGGCGGCGGCGCTGGATGTGCAGTTCCATGACGGAAGGCTGACGCTGGGTGCCAGACCCGCGCGCCGCAGCAAGGGGTCCGACTCGCCCGAGGATGGCCCCGATCAGGGCCGCCTGTTCTGACCCCTGGACCGAGTTCGCCCAGGCCTGCTGGCATCGGGCGCGAAATGGGCGGTTTCACTGGAATTGTTCGACTTATTCAAGAAATCCACAGAATTGCGCCAAGATTCCCCCCCGGAAATGTTCGAAAATGAATATCAGGCACCAACCTGCGGACCGGGGCAGTTCATCGGTTCCAGGGACTGTTCCACTTCGGACAGCAGCCCGCCACCGCCCGTGAACCGGGCAATCAGACCACTGGCCCCGTGATAGAAAAGCCAGCAATTGGGATCGGGCTTGCCCTCATAGACAAAGCAGATGGCGCCGTGATCCTCGAACCATTGGCCGTTTTCGCAGGGCTGGTCGGTAAAGGCCCACAGCACCTGGTGTCCCGGCAGATATTGTTCGGCCCCCCAGATGGCACCACCTTGGGCATAGTACAGCGTCTTGCCCGTGGCATAAGCCTCGAATTCCGGCCCGCTCAACGGTGCGCCAAGGTCATTTTGCGGCATCACGCTGGGCGGATCGGCCAACAGGGCGCTAGGGATCAGGGTCAACAGCAGGAAAATCCGTCGCATGATGCCTCCGGCCGGGGTCAAAATGACACCATGCGGGCGGGAAGGCCAGTCACTCCTTTGCGACGGGTTGGTGGGCGGATGCCCAGCGCCGGACCAGGGGTTGCATCCTGCTGCGCCAATGCCGTGGGGACAAGGCGATCATGGCGGCCAGCGGCAGGGGCCAGGGCAAAAGCGGGGCGTCGGGCGGCAGGCACAAATTGGGATAGGGACGGGACGGGTGGATGTGGTGATCGGAATGGCGCGGGGCGTTCAGCATCAGGGCTGCGGAAAACCAGTGCGGCGTGTTCCAGCTTTGGGCCTGCCCGACGGGTGCGGGTTTGCCGCCGCGCATTGGCCGTGTCAGGCCGTAGTGCTGGACATAGTCCGACAGCAGGATCTGGCTGCCCATATGCAGCCCGAAGCCCAACCAGACCAAGAGCCCGGCCAGCCCGGCAATTCCCGCGCCCAGCATCAGGCCAACCAAGGCAATGCCAATATAAAGCACATAAGGATGCAGGCCGCGTCCGTTTCGCAGCGCGGTTTCGGCGCGAAAGCCCAGCACAAAGCTGCCCTTCCAGGCCCTGGCCATGAAGCGGTAGAAACTTTCGCCCTCACGCGCTGAATTGGGGTCCAGTTCGGTGGCGACATGGCGATGGTGAACCAGCCGGTGCGCCGATGTGTGGTGACCGAACAGAAGCGTTGAATAGATGCCAAGCCCCAACCAGGACAAAGGCGGGTTGCGGTGGATCAACTCATGCGCCGTGGGGTGGCCGACCTGGCCAAACCACAGGCCCGCCGCCAGAAAAAGCATGGCGCGGGCGGGCAGGGGCAGCGCGGATCCCCCCGCCACGGCCCAGACCATCAGGGGCAAAAGGCCAAGGCAGGCCAGGCCAAGGGCGAACAAAAGCGCATCGGCGGCCGGAAATTCCCGGTCCGGTGCCGCGGGGGCCGTCAGGGGGATCAACAGATCCAGCCCCGGCACCGCCAGCGCCATATAGGCCAGCGCCAGATAGGGCCATGCGCCACCCAAGGTCGCCCCAAGGATCAAAAGCAGGGCCGGGCCAAGTGTGGCCAGAACAAACAGGCTGAGGGACAAGGCGCGCATGGGGGCAACTCTAGCAGACAGGCGGCCGCGCGCCAGAGGCGGCCAGTGACGCCGTGCCTCGCGGGCCCAAGGGGTGGCTTGTGCGCTGCAGGGGGAAGATGAAAGGCTGTGCCAAGGGGCAAGGGGTGTGACATGGCAGCGGTGTTTCTGGCTTTGGCCCTGATTTCGGCTGGGGCTTATGACGTGCTGGTGGTCACGGCGCGGGATGGCACCGGGCTGGGCGCTGCAAGCAAGACGTTCTCGGTGGCGGCCCTGGCGCTGGGCGGGGTGGCGCTGGGGGCACCGCATTGGATCGTGGCGGGATTGGCCTTGGGTGCGGTTGGGGACTTTGCCCTGACGCGGTCGGGCGCACGCGCCTTTCTGGCGGGCATGGGGGCCTTTGGCTTGGGGCATCTGGCCTATGCGGTGGGGTTTTGGCAAATGGGGCAGGGTGTCGCGCCATTGGCATGGGCGGCATGGGGAATGATGGCGGCCCTTGTGCTGCTGGTGGCGGGGACCGAGGTCTGGCTTGCGCCCTTCACCGGGGCGCTGCGCTGGCCGGTCAGGCTGTACGGCATCGTGATCGGGGTCATGGCGGGCACGGTTCTGCTTTTGCCGCCCGGCCCGGGGCATTGGGCACTGCGGATCGGGGCCATTCTGTTCGTTCTGTCGGACACGCTTCTGGCGATCCGGCTTTTCCGTGCCAGGCGGCCGGGGCTGGTCTGGGTGCTGTCCGTGGCCCTTTGG
>JAYSWK010000275.1:0-1788 GCA_043718085.1 Rhodobacterales bacterium | reverse complement strand
CGGCAATTTCAGCGGCACCGCGGAAACCATGCGCCATCATCCCGTCAGCCCAAAGCGGATTGGCGGCCCGCGCCCGCACCACGCGGCCAATTTCTTCGGGCAGGGTGCGGGCGTGGGGTGTGTCGGGGTGGGTGGCATCAAGGTGATAAAGTGCGGGGGCTTGCCCCCCTAAGCTGGCAACGGCGGCGGCAAAGCCCCCCTCATGCGCCGCGTAATCGCTGGCCAGCAGCAGATCGGTTTCCGCCAGATCCTGCACATGCACAAACGCGTCGGCCGCCATGACCCGAAATTCCAGCGCCGCGCGTGCCGCATGAGAGTTGCCCGCCGCGTCGATCGCCCATTCCGATCCAGAAAGCCATGCCTCGCCCGCTGCCGCCTGACCTTCCGCACCATAGTCCTCAAGCGCCGCGCCCATGCCAAGCCCGTATTGCCCCGGCTTCGGTCCGAACACCCGAGGGGATTTGGCGAAATAAGGGTTATCCTCGGCGGCTTCCTCGCGCGCCGAAAGCGCCGCGGTGGCGGCTTCGAACATCTGCGCGAGGCCGGGAAATACGTCTCTGAACAGGCCGGAAACCCGCAAAGTCACGTCGATGCGCGGGCGGCGGAGCAGCGCCAGCGGGATGATCTCGAACCCTGAAACCCGATCCGATCCGTCGTCCCATTTCGGCAACACCCCGGCCAGATGCAAGGCCATCGCAAATTCTTCGCCGGCTGTGCGCATGGTGGCCGACCCCCAAAGGTCCACCACCAGCCCGCGCGGCCAGTCGCCGTGATCTTGCAAATGTTTGCGCAGCAACTCCTCGGCCAGCTTCACGCCTTGGGCATGGGCCGCGCGCGACGGCACCGCGCGCGGATCGGTGGTAAAGAGGTTGCGCCCGGTGGGCAGAATGTCCGATCTGCCGCGATAGGGGGAACCCGACGGCCCCGCCTCGACGCGTTGTCCTGCTAGGGCTGCAAACAGCCCCCGGCGCTCCTCTGCGCCGCACACACCCTGCCCGAAGATATGCAGGCCGTCGCCAAACTGGCTTTCCTTGATGTCACAAACGAAGCGGTCGATGCGGGTGATCGCCTCGGCGGGCGAGGCATGAACCGGGATGCCCAGGTCCGCCTCGACGCCAGCCGCCTGCGCTTCGTCCCTGATCGCCCCGATCAGGCGATCACGGCGCGCCGGATCAAGCCCATCGGCGGTGGAATATTCGTCCAGCAGTCGTTCCAGCCGCAGCAACCCTTGCGGGGTAGCACTGCTGATCAATGGCGGCGGCAGGTGACCGATTGTGACCGCCCCGATCCGGCGTTTGGCTTGCGCCGCCTCGCCGGGGTCATTGACGATGAACGGGTAGATGACCGGCAGATCGCCGGTCAGTGCCTCGGGCCAGCAGACATCAGACAGGGCCACGGATTTCCCCGGCAGCCATTCCAACGTGCCATGGGCGCCGATATGTACCAGCGCATGAATGCCTTGGGCCCGCAGCCACAGGTAAAACGCCACATAGGCATGGCGCGGGGTGCGCGACAGGTCGTGATAATCATCGCCGCGCGAGATGACTTCGCTGCGTTCGGGTTGCAAGGCGACAAGCGCCGTCCCCCGGCGCAGACAGGCAAAGCGGAACTGGCCGTCCTGCACCGCCGGGTCGTCCTCGGGGCGCCCCCAGGCAGCTTCCAGGTCAGTCCGCAGCCTCTCAGGCAGGGTTAAAAGTGTCTCTGTATAGGCTGAAACGGGCCATTCCAGCGCCTCGGACAACAGCGCCTGACCCAAGCCCTGGCCGGGCGCCACGTCGTAGCCTTCGG
>JAYSWK010000274.1:0-1791 GCA_043718085.1 Rhodobacterales bacterium | reverse complement strand
GTGGACAGCGCGCCTGCGCCCGGCTAAGTCTGCGGCATCTTCGCCGAGGTTCGATTTGCCCGCTTCCCCTTTGACCCGCGCCGCCACGGAAACCTTGCACCGGATCACGTCGGGCGCGCCGGATGCCGCCAAACTGGCCTTTGCCCTGCGCCATCTGGCGAAATGGCGGGCCGAACTTGTCGCCAATACAATCATCGGACGTATCGGAACGGTGATCAGCGCGGGGCCGTTCAAGGGCATGGATTACGCCGTGCGCGCCGCCGAAGGGTCCCGCTCGGCCCGGCTTTTGGGAGTTTACGAGGCAAGTCTTGCCCCGGTGATCGAAGAAATAGTCGCGCAGGATTATCCGTTGGTTATCGATGTCGGATCTGCCGAGGGTTACTATGCCGTGGGTCTGGCCCGGCGGATGCCCAGGGCCCGCGTGCTGGCGCGCGACGACAACCCCAAGGCGCAGGCCCTGTGCCGGGCCTTGGCGGAACGCAACGGCGTGGCGGACCGGGTCGAGGTCGGCGGGCGGATGGATCACGCCGATTTCGCTTTGTGCACGACGACGCGCACCGTCATAATCTGCGACATCGAAGGGGCCGAGGCCGATCTCTTGGATCCCGCCCGCGCGCCCGGCCTGTTGCATGCCGATATCCTGGTCGAATGTCATGATGTGATCCAGCCCGGCCTGACCGCGCTTTTGGCCAGCCGTTTTCAGGCGTCACATGATGTCCAGCGGCTGGACCGCAGCCTTGATGCCACGACTTTGCCCGCCTGGATGGAGGAATGGTCCGATCTGGACCGCCTGCTGGCCCTGTGGGAATGGCGCGGCGGTCCGACCCCCTGGCTGTGGATGAGGTGCAAATGACCAAGGGCAATGCCGCGATCTATTACGCCTCCGACGGGTATCGCCCGGCCGAAAAGGGCATCAACGGTCGCCGCGTGGCCGGGGAAAGCTTTCTCAAGGGCTTTCTGCGCCATGCCGATGTCGAGGAATTCGTGATACTGGCCAAGGCCAATTCCGAGGCGGAAGAGGTGGCCGCCCTGGCGCGCGCGTTGCGCCCCGAAGTGCCCTTCCGCCCGGTGGGGATGGTCCGCCCGTCGCGGATCGCACCCTTGACGCAGCTTTATTACCCGGCGGCCAATTTCGCAGGCGAGGCGTGGCGGCGTGCCGATATGGGCTCGGCGGCCTGGACGATTTCGGGCATCACCCATACGACCTCGACCATGGGGATCATGCAAGGGTTCTTCGATCTGCGCATGGCCCCGGTAATGGATTGGGATGCGGTCATCTGCACGTCGCGGGCGGTCCGCGCCTCGGTAGCCACGCAGATGGACCTGATCGACGCCCATATCCGTGCGCGTTTCGGTTGCACGCCACCGCCGCGCCCGATGCTGCCGGTCATTCCCCTGGGCGTCCACGCCCCCGATTTCGCCCGCGACGAAGCGGCGCGGGCCGACCTGCGCGCCCGGCTGAACTGCGGGCCACAGGATGTGGTTTTCGCCACCATCGCCCGGTTGACCCCGCACGAGAAATTCGACCCCCTGCCGATTTTCATCGCCATGCAGGCTGCCCGGAAACAACTGGAACCCGGTCAAAAGCTGCATGTCGTCTTTTGCGGTGTCTTCCGTCACCCCTATGCCAAGGATGTCTTCACCAAAGGGGCCGCGCAACTGATGCCCGATGTGGGCTTTCTTCTTCTCGATGGCGCCAAGGCCGAGGAACGCCGCGCCACCCTGTCGGGCGCGGATGTCTTTCTGTTCATGATCGACAATATCCAGGAAACCTTTGGCCTGGCCCCGCTA
>JAYSWK010000273.1:0-1792 GCA_043718085.1 Rhodobacterales bacterium | reverse complement strand
CTCGGTCATGATCTTTACCCATATGGATCAACTGGGCTTTTTTGTTCGAAAAGTGGAATCCGATGGGCTGATCCGGGTTGAGCGGATGGGCGGGGTGTCGGAAAAAGCCATGGCGGCGCAGGTGGTGACGCTGTGTGGCGAGAAGGGCGATGTCGCCGGGATCATCATGAACAAGGCCCATCACGCGACGGGGCAGGACGAGAAGTACCGCGTCGTGACCGCGCCCGAGATCCGCATCGATACCGGGCACGGATCGAAAGCGGCGGTCGAGGCGGCGGGGATCAGGATCGGAACGCCGGTGGTTTACCGCCCGCAAGTCGTGGAACTGGCGGGGGACCGGATTGCCGGAACCTCGGTCGATGACCGGGCGGGCTGTGCGGCCTTGCTGGAACTGGCGCGGGGGATGGGTAAGGGGTGGCCGACCGTCCATCTGGTCTGGTCGGTGCAAGAGGAGTTCAATCTGCGCGGCGCGGTGGTGGCGGCGCAGGTATTGCAGCCCGATATCGCCATTCAGATCGACCTGATGCTGGCGACCGACACGCCCGACATGGCCGACCGGGGCGAGATGGTGATGGGCGCGGGGCCGGGGATGTCGCTGTATTCGTTCCATGGGCGGGGCACGCTGAACGGGGTGATCCCGCATCCTGCCTTGGTGCGGCTGATGGAGGCTGCGGCGGCGGCCGAGGGGCTGGTGCTGCAACGCTCGGCTCAGACCGGGGTGCTGACGGATCTGAGCTATGTGCAGACGCTGGGGGCCGGGGTCGCGTCGATCGATGTGGGGTTCCCGATACGACATTCGCATTCGGCGGTGGAGTGCTGTGATCTGGGGGACCTGGCCGGGCTGGTGCAGCTTTTGCGGGCGGCGCTGGGGCTGGTGCCCAAGGGGATGCGGTTGGAAAGGGGGTAGGGGTGGTGGGCAGGAAAATCTTGTTCTTCCCCCGATATGCCCAAAGCATATCGGGGACGCGCCTGACCGCCCCCCGGGCGGGCGCGTTCCGCTTCCGCCCGCGGTCTGGCCCGTCCCCTTGGCGACGATTTTGCCAGGACCCACCCGCGTTACCGTCGCCTTGCGGCTCCGGAAATCGGACCGATGGCCCTTCCGCTGGAAGGACCATCAGGCGGTTCTCTGACGGCACCTCATCCGAAAGGTCGCTCTGACATGTACACGCTGGGCGCGGATATCGGCACGTTTGAAAGCAAGGGCGTTCTGGTCGATGCCACGGGAAGGATCGTGGCCCAGGCGGCGCGTGGCCATGAGATGATCGTGCCGCGCCCCGGATGGGCCGAACATCGGCCCGAAGAGGACTGGTGGGGCGATTTTGTCTTTATTGCCAAAGCTTTGTTGAAGGATGTTGATGCGCGGGACGTGAAAGCCGTGGCCTGCTCGGCCATTGGCCCCTGCATGTTGCCCCTCGACGCGGCGGGCCAGCCCTTGATGAACGGCGTGCTTTACGGCGTGGACACCAGGGCCGTTGATGAAATTGCAAGCCTGAACAATAGCTTGGGGCGCGATGCTGTCATGGCGCGTTGCGGCAATGCCCTGACATCGCAATCAGTCGGGCCAAAGATCCTGTGGCTGAAACGCAACCATCCCGACCTTTGGGCGCGTACGGACAAGGTGGTGACGGCCACGACATTCCTGACGCTGCGGCTGACCGGAGAATGCGTGATCGACCATTATACGGCGGCCAATTTCTCGCCGCTTTATGACATCGAAAAGCAGGACTGGTGCCCGGAATTTGGCGCGATCTGCGGGCGCCAGTTGCTGCCGCGGCTGATGTGGTCCACCGAG
>JAYSWK010000272.1:0-1792 GCA_043718085.1 Rhodobacterales bacterium | reverse complement strand
CAAGCAAACCCTTCTGGATACCTGGTTTCGCCATGCGGTTGCGTGCCCTTGCTGCGGGGTCTTTGGTGGCCGGCCTTGACGCGGGCCACAAGAGACCGCAGATCATGCCCGGAAGAGGTGCAGAATGATCAAAGCCAATCCAGAAGCCCAGACCTTTCTGGCCGCACGCCGGTCGCGCCCGGCCAAATTGTTCACCGGACCCGTGCCCGACCGGGCCGCGCTGAAGGCGATCCTGACGTCAGCCCTGCGCGTGCCCGATCATGGCAAGCTGGAACCCTGGCGCCTGATCGTGGTCGAACGGCCTGCCATGGCACGCCTGGCCGATCTGGCCGAGGCGCGGGCGCATGAGAATGGCGGCGATGCCCAGATACCCCTCGATGTGTTGATCGACAAGGGGCGCGGGCAGTTTGACCGCGGGCTTCTGGCGGTGGTTGTGATCTCGCAGCCCAAGGTGTCCGACAAGGTGCCGATGGCCGAGCAGCGCGCCTCGGCCCATGCTCTGTGCATGAACCTTTTGAACGCGGCCGAGGCGGCGGGCTGGGGGGCCAACTGGCTGACCGGATGGGCCGCGCATGACCCGGTTTTCGCGGCCCGCGCCTTTGGCTGCGCAGGCGACGAGCTTGTCGCAGGCATCGTGCATATCGCCACCCCGCCCGATGACATGACCGACCGGCCGCGCCCGGATCTGGCGCGCGTGGTCAGTTGGGCCGCGCCATGATCCTGTCCGATTTTCTGAAAGCTTTGGGTCAGTTGGGCGACAACCGCTTTGTGCGGGTCATGGCGCTGGGGGTTATGCTGTCGGCGGCCCTGCTGTTTGGGGTCTATGCCCTTTTGATCGGCGCGATTGACCTTTTCGTGCCGGGCAGCCTGACGCTGCCCCTGATCGGCCAGATCGGCGGGCTGACCACCTTGTTCGGCTTGGGTTCGCTTGTGTTGGTGCTGGTCCTGTCGGTCTTTCTGATGATGCCCGTCGCCAGCGCCTTCACGGCCTTTTTCCTGGACGAGGTGGCCGACGCGGTCGAGGCGCGCCATTACCCCGTGTTGCCACCGGCCAAAGGCATGGGCATTCTGGACATGCTGGTGGACAGCTTTGGCTTTCTGGCGCTGTTGATTGGCGTCAACCTGGTGCTTTTGCTGGCCTGGGCCATTGCCGGGCCGCTGACCCCGCTGATCGGCTGGGCGATCAATGGCTATCTTCTGGGGCGCGAGTATTTCACCCTTGTCGCCGCGCGCCGTCTGGGCCGGGCCGGGGCCGTGGCCTTGCGCCAGCGCCATGCCGGGCAGATCTGGCTGGCCGGGGCCTTGATGGCCGCACCCCTGGCCCTGCCGCTGGTCAACCTGCTGGTCCCGGTGCTGGGTGTCGCCACCTTCACCCACATGTTCCACCGGCTTAACGCATCCGGCTAAGGTGTGTCTGCTCAGGGGTGGGTCAGCCCGAAAATGTCCAGATCATCAATGCCGATGCCGCCCCACAGGATCACGGCGCAGATCAGCGCCCAGATCACCGTGGCGACCAGGGTAGTGATGCGCGCCTTCTTGCCCACAAGATGATCCGCCGGGGCCGAGCGCGGCGTGCCGGGCACGACATGGCCCGCTTCGGCCTGCGAGGTAAAGCGCAGCGGAAGCACGCAAAAGAACACCATGAACCAGGTGACGGAATACAGCACAAGCGCGCCAGTGATGGTCATGATTGTTCCAGTTCGATCAGGGTGCCGTTGAAATCCTTGGGGTGCAGGAACAGCACAGGCTTGCCATGCGCCCCGATCTTGATGCTGCCCAGCACCCGCGCGCC
>JAYSWK010000271.1:0-4546 GCA_043718085.1 Rhodobacterales bacterium | reverse complement strand
CAGGCTGGCCGCGAACAGCGCCGCCCCCGTCATCACCACCGGGCGCGCGCCATAGCGGTCAGACATCGCCCCCCAGATCATCGATGTGACGGACATGGCCAGAAACGCCACGGTCATCGCCGCCGATATCCCCGTCCGCGACCAGCCCGAGGCCTCGACCATTGGTGTCAAAAGGACAGGCAGCGAGAAAAGCGCGCCCATGGCCACGCATCCCATCAGCCCACCCGCAGCAACCACCACCCAACGATAACGCGACTCCATGATCCGCCCCCCCAGTTTCGTATTCATGGTTAGGTAGATTGCTAACTAATTTCGACCTGTCAAGCCGTTCCACGCGGTCCCTCCGCGCCGCCTGTGGCAATTTCGCATGGCGGTGGCCGTTTGCGCCCCCCCTTGCGCGCAAGCACGGGGTGGACCCTTCCGCGAAGCTGCACTAGGTTCTGACCAGACATTCAAGATGGGTCGGCCCTTGGTCAGGTCCACGCACAGTTCAAGGAGGAGACGGCATGCAATATGCAAAGCCAACGACAGCCGCCGAGGCCGCAAGGCTTTTGCAGGCGGAAACCGGCGTGACGCGGGTTTTGGCCGGCGGCACGGATGTTCTGGTGCAACTCAAGGCGGGGATGATCGAGCCCGCGCTGATCGTGGACATCAAGGCGATCCCCGGTGTCCGCGCCATCATGGCCGAGGGCGGTGGCTTTCGCATCGGGGCGGCTGTGGCCGGGGCCGAACTTGGCGAACATGCGGCCCTTTGCGCGGCCTGGCCCGGTGTGGCGGAAGGCGCGCAACTGATCGGGTCCAAACAGGTGCAGGGCCGCTGCTCGATGGTGGGCAATCTGTGCAACGCCTCGCCGGCCGGTGATGCCGTCCCCGCCCTTGTGGCCGCCGGTGCCACCGCGCGGATCGAAGGGCCGAACGGGGTGCGCGACGCCGCCGTTGAAGCCATCCCTGTGGGCCCCGGCAAAACCTCGCTGGCCAAGGGCGAGATCATCACCTCGGTCCATCTGCCTGCCCGCCCGGCTCGGTCGTCGGACGCCTATCTGCGCTTTATCCCGCGGACCGAAATGGACATCGCCGTGGCCTCTGCCGCTGTCAACCTGACGCTGGACGCAGCCGGCACCGTGACCGCCGCCCGCGTGGCGCTTGGCGCCGTGGCGCCGACCGTGGTGGTGGTCACGGCTGCGGCAAAGGCCATCATCGGCACCAAGCTGGATGATGCCGCCCTTGCGGCCCTGGAAAAAGCGGCCTCCGCCGCCGCCAAACCGATTGATGACAAACGCGGCACCGTGGAATTCCGTGTCAAGGTTGTGGGCGTCCTGGCCCGCCGTGCCGCCCTGATTGCATACCAACGTGCCGGAGGTAAGAAATGAAATCGATTCACGTAGCCACCCAGATCAACGGCGACGCCGTCGAATTTGTCTGCGCCCCGGACGAGCCACTGTTGGACGTTCTGCGCAACCGCCTTGGCCTGACAGGTGCCAAAGAGGGCTGCGGCACCGGCGATTGCGGGGCCTGCACGGTCACGCTGAATGGCCGGATGGTCTGTTCCTGCCTGGTGCTGGGGGCCGAGGCCGAAGGGGCCACGATCACCACGATCGAAGGCATGGCCACCGGCAGCACGCTGCACCCGCTGCAACAGGCTTTCCTGGACCATGCCGCCCTGCAATGCGGCATCTGCACGCCGGGCATTCTGGTCGCGGCCAAGAACCTGCTGGACCACAATCCCGATCCGACCGACACCGAGCTGCGCTTTTGGCTTGCCGGCAATCTTTGCCGCTGCACCGGCTATGACAAGATCATCGCTGCCGTCCAGGACGCCGCCAGCAAGATGCGGGCCGCCAAGATGAGGAATGCATGATGGATACCGCAACCAAGAAGCGCGTTTTCAAACAGGTTGGCACCCGCCCCGCCCGCCCGGACGGCGTCGACAAGGTGACAGGCCGCGCCCTGTATGGCGCGGACATGACAGCGCCCGGCATGCTGGTGGGCCGCATCCTGCGCAGCCCCCATGCCCATGCCGAGATCATCAGCATCGACACTTCGGCGGCCGAGGCCCTTCCCGGCGTCAAGGCCGTGGTGACGGGTCGCGATCTTGTGGCGCAAGACGATGCCTTCATGCGCGACATCCAGGAAAACATCCTGGCGGTGACCAAGGCGCTTTATGACGGCCATGCCGTGGCCGCCGTGGCCGCGCTGGATGCCAATACCGCCCGCGCGGCGCTGAAACTGATCAAGGTAACCTACCGCCAGCTGCCCCATGTGACCGATGTTGACGCGGCGATGAAACCCGGCGCCCCCGTGGTGCAAGCGGGCCGGTCGCTGGAAACCGTGCCCGCCGGCATGTCCGCCAATGTCACCAACCAGTGCGAATTCGGTCATGGCGATCTGGCGGCCGGATTCAAGGCCGCCGATCTGGTCGTCAGCCGCAGCTTCACCACGGCGGCGACCCATCAGGGCTATATTGAACCTCACGCCTGCCTCGTCTCGACCACCAATGACAACAAGGCCGATGTCTGGTGCTGCACGCAAGGCCATTACAACGTCCGCTCGATCTGTGCGGCCCTGATGGGCTGGGAAGCCAGCCAGATCAAGGTCACGGCATCCGAAATCGGCGGCGGTTTTGGCGGCAAGACCTCGGTGTTCATCGAACCGGTCGCGCTGGCCTTGTCGAAAAAGTCGGGCCGCCCGGTCAAAATCGTGATGACCCGCGACGAGGTGTTCAAGGCGACCGGTCCCACCGTCTCGACCTCGATGGATGTCAAGATCGGCATGACCAAGGACGGACGCATCACGGCAGGCGAGGCGACATTGCGCTATTCAGGTGGGGCCTTTCCGAATGGCACCGTTGAAATGGGCGCACAGGCTGCCTTTGCCGCCTATGATCTGGCCGCCGTCAAGACCCTGGGCTGGAACGTGCTGACCAACCGCCCGAAAGAGGCCGCCTACCGCGCCCCCGGCGCGCCGCAGGCGATCTATGCCGTGGAATCGGTCATTGACGAGCTGTGCCAGAAGTTGAACCTCGATCCCCTGGACGTGCGGCTGAAGAATGCCGCCCGCAAGGGCACCCTGTCATCCTATGGCCCGACCTTTGACGACATTGGTCTGGTGGCCACGCTGGAGGCGGCCAAGAAGCACCCGCATTACAAGGCACCCCTGGGCAAGAACCAGGGCCGTGGCCTGTCGGCGGGATTCTGGTTCAACTTTGGCGGCAATACATCGGTGTCCATGACCATCAACAACGATGGCACGGTCTCGGTTCAGGAAGGCAATCCCGACATCGGCGGCAGCCGCGCCTCGATCAGCCTGATGGCGGCCGAGGAATTGGGGATCGAATACGACAAGGTCCGCACCATCGTGGCCGACACGGCCTCGCTTGGCCATAACGACATCACCGATGGCAGCCGGGTGACCTTTGCCGTGGGTCTGGCGACAATCCACGCCGCCCGCGACGCCATCAAGAAGATGTGCGCCCGTGCCGCGCGGATGTGGGGCATCGACGATGAGGCGGTCGAATGGAATGACGGCGCTGCCGTCCCGGCGGGCCCCAATGCGGGCAAGTTCCCGCCCATGACCCTGGCCGAGATTGCCGCCGTGTCCTTTCAGACCGGCGGGCCGATTGCCGGGCACCACGAGTTCAACGCCGATGGGGCAGGGGTCAGCTTTGGCGTGCACCTGTGCGATATCGAAGTGGACCCTGAAACCGGCATGACCACCGTGCTGCGCTATACGGTGTTCCAGGATGCCGGCAAGGCCGTGCATCCCGACTATGTCGAGGGCCAGATGCAGGGCGGGGCGGCTCAGGGCATCGGCTGGGCACTGAACGAGGAATACATCTATGGGCAGGATGGCCGGCTGCAAAACGCGGGCTTTCTGGACTACCGCATCCCCGTCGCCTCGGACCTGCCGCCCATCGGCACGGTGATCCTGGAGATCCCCAACCCCGGCCACCCCTACGGCGTGCGCGGCGTGGGCGAGACGCCCATCGTGCCACCCCTGGCCGCCGTGTCCAACGCCATGTCGCGGGCCGTGGGCATCAGGTTGTCAAGCCTGCCGATGTCGCCACCCAAGGTTCTGGCGGCCCTGGCGAAAGGCTGACATGGTCCAGGTCACCCTTTTTGGCTCGATCCGCGCCCATGCCGAAGGCCAGGCAAGGGTCGAGGTTCAGGCCGCGACCTTCAAGGAACTGCTCGACCATCTGGTCGAGCAGTATCCCGGCATGAAACCCCAGATCGACCGGGGGGTTTCGGTGGCCATTGACGGGCTCGTGTATAGAGAGGCTTGGTTCGCGCCGATCAGTCCCGACAGCGAAGTGGTGCTTCTGCCCTATATGCAGGGCGGCTGAGGAAGATGGGCAAGCCGCCAAATTCGCCCGGCGAATTTGCGGCCTATTGCCCATCCTACAAGGGTGTCCTGACCGTCGATATGCGGGCGCTGCGTGGTATCCCCTTAGATCAGGGGGCTGCCGGTATTCGCAACCATAGAGCCATCGCATGAATTTCGCGTTCCGGCTTCTGGGTCGTGGCTTCCAAATGGCCGCGATGCAATG